>JAIBJH010000265.1 GCA_020029455.1 Hyphomicrobiales bacterium | reverse complement strand
CTTGCTGGCGAAAAGACCGCGGATGAAGCTCTTGCCGAAGCGCAGGATGTCGCCACCCGCGAAATGACGAAGGCCGGTTACATCAAGTAATCGCATCCTCCCTTGGAAACTGGACTGCCCGGGGCAATCCGGGCAGTCTTCTCCCGCTGTCTTTGACGGCGCGCTGAAGCTCATTTGGTGGGTTCCATGGCAACGCAGCAATCACGCACCCTCGGCCGCATCGCAGTTGCACCTTCGGTGATCGCCTTATTCCTCTGGATGATCGTGCCCCTGGCGATGACCATCTGGTTCTCGCTGTTGCGCTATAACCTTCTCGACCCCAATCCATTCTGCTCCATTCTCTCGCCCGGTCAGCTTTTTGATGAGGCGAACCGCTGCCTCGCCGGCACGACCAACTACTATTATTTCCTGACGGACCCCGCTTTCTTCAAGGCGATGACCAATTCGCTCTTGATTGTCGGCAGTGTGCTGTTGATTTCTGTTGTGGGCGGAACCCTGTTCGCCCTGTTGCTGGATCAGGCCATTATCGGACGCAACATTGTCCGCCTCATGGTCATTGCGCCCTTCTTTGTGATGCCGACTGTCGCTGCACTCGTCTGGCAGAACATGCTGATGGACCCGATCATCGGCTTCATCTCATGGATCACCAAATCCTTGGGGATGGGAGCTGTCGATTGGTTCACCTATTATCCAAAGACCGCTGTGGTGATCATCGTCGCTTGGCAGTGGCTGCCTTTCGCCACTTTGATCCTGCTCACGGCTTTGCAATCCTTTGACGAAGAGCAGAAGGAAGCAGCCCAGATGGACGGCACGCCGCCGCTTTCCTTCTTCTGGTACATGATCCTGCCGCACCTTGCTCGACCCATCACCGTGGTGGTGCTCATCGAAACCATCTTCTTGCTCAACGTCTTTGCGGAAATCTATGTCACGGGCACGGGTGGACGCGCCGGCAACCTGCCTTATCTCGTCTATCAATATGGCTTGCTTGCCAATGACATTGGCGGCGCCTCGGCCGGCGGCATCGTCGCTGTCGTTCTCGCAAACATCGTTGCCTTCTTCCTGATGCGGATGATCGGCAAGAACCTGGAGGGCTGAACCATGGCACGCGCAGTTTCATCCCGTCGCAAATGGACTTTCACGATCCTGGCATGGGCTCTGGCTTTCCTGATCTTCTTCCCGATTCTTTGGACCATCCTCACCAGCTTCAAGACCGAAGGTGATGCCGCTGCCATTCCGCCCAAGTTCCTGTTCTTTGATTGGACTTTTGAGAACTACGGCATCGTCCAGGAACGCTCAAACTATTTCAAGTTCGCCATGAACTCGGTGATCCTGGCGCTTGGTTCCACATTCTTTGCCCTCATCATTGCCATTCCTTCGGCTTGGGGCATGGCCTTTTCGCCCGGGAAAAGGACCAAAGATCTCCTGATGTGGATGCTGTCCACCAAGATGATGCCGCCGGTCGGCGCTTTGATTCCGATCTATCTGATCTTCCGCGATTTCGGGCTTCTGGATACGAGAGGCGGCCTCATTGCCGTGCTGATGCTGCTCAACCTCCCGATCATCATCTGGATGCTCTACACCTACTTCAAGGAAATTCCGGCTGAGATTCTCGAAGCCTCGCGGATGGATGGCGCCTCAGTGTGGAAGGAACTGGTCTATGTGCTCACGCCAATGGCCATTCCCGGAATCGCTTCGACAATTTTGTTGAATGTCATCTTGGCCTGGAATGAAGCCTTCTGGACTCTGGCGCTTACCACCAAGGATGCAGCGCCACTTCCTCAGTTCATCGCCAGCTACTCATCGCCGGAAGGTCTGTTCTGGGCCAAGCTCTCGGCGGCCTCCACCATGGCCATTGCGCCCATCCTGGTGCTCGGCTGGTTTGCACAGAAACAACTCGTACGCGGCCTCACATTCGGAGCGGTGAAGTAACATGGGCACGATCTCTCTCAAGAACGTCCGCAAGGTCTTCGGCGACCACGTTATCATTCCGGGAGCCGATCTCGACATCAAGAATGGCGAGTTTGTTGTCTTCGTCGGCCCTTCGGGCTGCGGCAAGTCCACGCTTCTGCGCATGATTGCCGGTCTCGAGGACCTGACATCGGGTGCCATTGCAATCGATGGCAAAGATGTTTCGCAAGCAGCGCCATCAGAGCGCGGTCTGGCCATGGTGTTCCAATCCTATGCGCTTTATCCGCACATGAGCGTCAGGAACAACATTGCCTTCGGTCTAAAGATGGCAGGCGTACCCAAGGCCGAGATTGACAGCAAGGTGGCAAAGGCAGCGGCAACGCTGAATCTCACAGACTATCTCGACCGCAAGCCGCGCCAGCTTTCGGGCGGCCAGCGCCAGCGCGTTGCCATCGGCCGCGCCATCGTCCGCCAGCCCCAGGCTTTTCTGTTCGACGAGCCGCTGTCGAACCTTGACGCGGCGCTACGTGTCAACATGCGCGTCTTTATCATGCAGCTTCACAAGGACCTCAGCGCCACCATGATTTATGTGACGCATGATCAGGTGGAAGCCATGACCATGGCTGACCGCATCGTCGTGCTCAACAAGGGCGTCATCGAGCAGGTGGGCTCGCCGCTTGAACTCTACAACAATCCAGACTCGCTTTTCGTTGCTGGCTTCATTGGCTCGCCGAAGATGAATTTCGTCACGGGTTCAGAAGCAGCCAAGCAAAAGGCCCACACCATAGGAATCCGGCCCGAACACATTGACATTGTCGAGGGCAAGGGAACCTGGAACGGCAAGATTGCCTTGGCCGAGCACTTAGGCGCCGACAGTTTCCTCCACGTTGATGCAGATGGTGCGGGACGCCTTGTGGTGCGCGCTCCCGGCGAATTCCGCGGCAAGGAAGGTGGTGCCATTGCGCTGAAGCCTGACATGTCCCGTCTCCATCGCTTTGACGACATGGGCGGAGTGATCCGCTGATGCGGCTGAAGGCCAAGACAGCAATCATTACGGGCGGCGCGCGCGGTATCGGCGCGGCCATTGCATCAGGCTACGCCCGCGAGGGTGCGACTGTCTGCGTCGCCGACATCGAGTATGCGGAAGCCCAGAAGACCGCAAAGTCACTTGGCGGAAAGTCCTTCGCCTTCAAGCTCGATGTGACTAGCCTCGATTCCATCGCGTCTTGCGTGGGCGAGGTGGAGCGCTCCCTCGGCGGCATCGACATTGTTGTCAACAACGCCGCCATCTTCGACATGGAGCCGTTTGTCGATATTCCGGAGAAATCCTACCAGCGCGTCTTCGACGTCAACGTCAAAGGCGTGCTCTTCATGATGCGGGCCGTGGCAAAGTCCATGATTGCGCGAGGCAAAGGCGGCAAGATCATCAATTTTGCTTCGCAAGCGGGCCGCCGCGGCGAGCCTTTGGTCGCCGTCTACTGCGCCTCCAAGGCAGCCGTCATTTCCTTGACGCAGTCCGCGGGGCTGGCGCTCATCAAGCACGGCATCAATGTAAACGGCATCGCTCCCGGCGTGGTGGACACGCCCATGTGGGATCATGTGGATGCACTCTTTGCAAAATATGAAGGAAGGCCCCTCGGCGAGAAAAAGCGGCTG
>JAIBJH010000264.1 GCA_020029455.1 Hyphomicrobiales bacterium | reverse complement strand
ATGGAAACATCGTCGAGCAGTGGATTTGAAATCGCAGCTTCGGCAGCTTCAATGGCGCGCTTCTCGCCAGAGGCTTCGCCGGTACCCATCATGGCCTTGCCCATTTCGCTCATGATGGCGCGAACGTCAGCGAAGTCGAGGTTGATGAGACCTTCTTTCGTCATCAGTTCGGTGATTGATGCGACACCGGAATAGAGGACTTGGTCAGCCATAGCGAAAGCTGCGGCGAAAGTTGTCTTCTCGTTGGCAACGCGGAAGAGGTTCTGGTTCGGAATGACAATGAGTGTATCGACATAGCGGGCGAGCTCGTCGATGCCGCGCTCTGCCGTCTGCATGCGGCGGACGCCTTCGAACTGGAACGGCTTTGTCACTACGCCGACAGTGAGAATGCCCTGCTCCTTTGCGGCACGCGCGATGATCGGTGCAGCGCCCGTTCCTGTGCCGCCGCCCATGCCGGCGGTGATGAAGCACATGTGCGAACCAGCGAGGTGATCGAGAATTTCCGGCAGCGCTTCTTCGGCGGCGGCAGCGCCAATCTGCGGCTGGGAACCTGCACCCAATCCTTGTGTCAACGCCGTGCCCATCTGTACGCGCCGTTGCGCTGCATTCTGCAGCAGGGCTTGAGCGTCGGTGTTGGCTACGACAAATTCCACGCCTTCAAGCCTGCTCTCGATCATGTTGTTGACGGCATTGCCGCCCGCCCCGCCCACTCCGAAGACGGTGATGCGAGGTTTCAACTCGTGAAGATTGGGAACGGTGAGCTTGATGGTCATGACGCAGTCCGCAGCTGGTTTTTGCTGGTAAGACTTTGTTTCCCAAACCCTAAGAAATGGTTAACAAAGCTTTACGCCAGACGGCAAAATTCAAATCATTTCAGCCGCAAAGAACCGTCTGGGACGGGTCAGGCCCTACACTTAGCAGGGGCGACCTCCCGCTGAGTTCACCAAACCATCATGTCTGCCCCCAAATAGGCATCAAAATCATCTGGTTAAACAGTGTTTTGAGGTCCTGCCCCTTGCTACAGGCTCTCCGCCAGCCAGCGTCCGACACGGCGGACATAGGAGAGGCTGGCACGGTCAATGGCGGCCTGAGCCTCGCGCGGCATGGCATACTGCCGGTCGGGATAGGCGGCGCTTGCCGCGAGGCCAGCTGCAACACAACTTCCGGCATTCTTGAGGTGATCGGGCAAGCCAATGGCCACTCTTGGTCCTCCGACCCGGGCATTCAACCCGAAAACTTCAGTGGCAAGCACTTCAACGCCGTGCACCAGGCTTCCGCCTCCAGTGAGCACAAGCTTCGTAGCCGCATTGAGAAATCGGCCGTGGGGCTCAACGGCCGCCCGCACCATGCACAAGGTTTCCTCCAGCCGTGGCCTGACAATTGAGGTGAGGACATGTTTGGGAACCTGCTGCACGGAGTCCGTTCCCTTTTCACCCGCAAGCGGCACGGCAAGAAATTCACGGTCTTCATGCCCCAATGGCACGACAGAACCAAAGAGTGTTTTCATGCGCTCAGCATGGGCAAGCGTCGTCGAAAGTCCCTGCGCAATATCCTGCGTGACGTGAGAGCCTCCTACTGGCAGCGCGCCTGCGAACAACAGCCTTCCGCCCCGGAACATTGCGTAGCTGGTGATGTGGCCCCCCAGATCCACCACCAGCGCGCCGAGCTTCTTCTCGTCTGCCGAAAGGGCGCCACGTGCCGCAGCATAGGGCGAGAGAGTGAAGCCATAAACGCCAAGGTGGGCGCGTTCGACCGCCAGCTTGATATTGTTGAGCATCGCCGGGTCCACGGTAGCAACCGCCATATCGACAGACAGCTCATCGCCATGAAGCCCCAGTGGTGCATTGTCGTTTGGTACACCGTCGAGAGCGAAGGCCGCGGGCATCAGATGGAGCACATGCCTGCGTCCAACCGTCAATCTGGAAACGGCTGCCGAAATAGCGTTTTCGATATCGCGCGGGCTCACAACGCCTGTTTGGGTTGTGGTGGTACCTGTGCAGAATTCCGATTTTGCACGACCGCCAGAGACGTTGACATGGACTTCATGTATACGCCTCTCCGCCATGCGTTCGGCGGAATCCACCGCAAGCCTGATGGCCTGCTCGGCTTCTACGACATTGGTGATCGCGCCAGCGCGCGCACCTCTGGCGAGTGTCTGGCCAAAACCAAGAATCCTGACGGAATCCTCAGCCGATGATGCGCCGCTCCTGGCGTTGCTCTCGACAATTATGCAGGTGAAACGTGTCGAGCCCAGATCGATGACGCCGAAAACGCTCTTCCTGGGAGGACGGTTTTCGCCGCCATTCACGCCTGTACTTGGAACCTGACGCAACATCTAAACGAAACTGACCTCAATTTTCCTGTGCGTTGATGCTCGATGTCGTCTCGGGTGAAACTTCTTCGAGAACGGCCGCCGAAATCCTCATGAACCCCGGCACGCGGAGATCAATTTCCGCCGCCGCACCGGATAACAATCCATTTGACTGCGCAAGGACGAGAGCTTTCCTGAACTCCCCTCCCCCGCTTTCAGCCGGCAGTAATATCTTGGTTCCACTGTCGAGATACAAATTCCACCGCCTCTGACCCACACGCGATGCCGCACGCACCTTCATCCTTAGGTCGGGCAAAGCTTCCAATTGGTTAACAAGTTCCCCGACAGCCTCATTAGCCTTCGCGCCTGTCACCGTGAGAACACCATTGAGCTGCGAGGGTTCGATGCCCGACATGACAACGCCGGTGCGATCAATGACCCGGAAACTGCCATCGATTTGCCAGATGGCGAAGGGCTGCCGCTCCACCAGCGACACCAGCAAACGATTAGGGAATTCCCGCCTGACGGCGGCGCTCATCACCCAGTCTAGCGCTTCGAGTCGCTCCTTGGCTTGGTCAGGTGAAAAGCCAAGCAAGGAACCGCCCGGCCTCATTTGTAACGCCTCAAGTACTAGGCTTGAATCATGCTGCTCGAGTCCTGAGATTTCGATGTCATCCGCCGCCTGGCCGGCTAGCCCTGCGAGTTTTCCGGGCAGACGATGCCACAGGCTGTCTGTACCATTCAAATGTCCGCCCTGCACGGCGCCATGAACAATAGCCAGCGAGAGACCCAGCACGGCGCCGGTCCGCATTGCGACCCGATATATGGGCAGGCAGTCGCGTCCGTCACTCAGCCAGTTGCTCAGCGATTGAGCGAGGCGTCGTTGACCATCCATGTTACCAGTTCCTCATATGAATGCCCTGCATGCGCCGCCAGTTCGGGAACAAGGGACGTTCCCGTCATGCCGGGCTGGGTATTGACTTCAAGCAGGATCAGTTCGGGATCGCGCCCCGGCGTGTCATCCAAGCGAAAATCAGCCCGCGAAATTCCCCTGCAACCAAGCGCCTGATGGGCCTTGATCGAGTACTGCTGCACCTGCCTGTAAATTTCGCGTGGAATATCGGCGGGCAGAATATGGCGGGAGCCGCCCGGTGCATATTTGGCTTCGTAATCGTAGAAACCGATGTTCGGGACAATGTCGATCACGCCGAGCGCCACATCGCCCATCACCGCGCATGTGAGCTCGCGGCCCGGAATGAAGCGCTCCACCATCACCTGGTCACCGAAGAGGTCGCGCTCTTCGAGAATGGCTGCCGCGG
>JAIBJH010000263.1 GCA_020029455.1 Hyphomicrobiales bacterium | reverse complement strand
CCAGAAGCCAGTGCTGCAAGGCTTGAGTTTCAACGTGCAGCCGGGGCAGGGGCTCGGGGTTATCGGCCCTACGGGGGCTGGAAAATCAACGTTGGCGCGAGTGCTGGCTGGACTTATCGAACCCACCACAGGCTCCGTGCGCCTTGATGGTGCAACGCCGGACCAGCGCTCCAGCGAAGACCTCGGGCTGGTGATCGGCTATCTGCCGCAGGATGTGCAGCTTTTCGACGGCACGGTGGCGCAGAACATTTCGCGCTTCGCGGAAAAGCCGGACCCCAAGGAGATTGTCGCTGCGGCGCGGATGGCCGATGTGCATGATATGATCATGCGCCTGCCCAAGGGCTATGACACGCCGCTGGGTGAGAATGCCTCGCGCCTTTCCGCCGGTCAGCGGCAGCGTGTAGCGCTGGCGCGCGCTCTTTATGGCAGCCCCGCCATGCTGGTGATGGACGAACCCAATTCAAATCTCGATGCCGATGGCGAGGCGGCGCTGGATAAAGCTATCCGGGCCACCATGGCGCGGGGAGCATGCGTGGTCGTGGTGGCGCACCGACCCAGCGCGCTTCATGCCATCCATGGCGTTCTGGTGTTGAATGATGGCAAGCAGATTGCTTATGGGCCGCGCGATGATGTGTTGAAGAAGGTAACGCGCCCCACACAGCCGCAACAACCTCAGCAGCCTCCCCAGGATCAGCCACAGCGGTTGCAGAAACTCGAGATGGCAGGCCCGCAACCGGCGGTGCCCGAGACGAGGAACTAGTCATGGCAGCCATCAATACCGCCAGATCCATGCGCCACACTTTGCTTGTCGGTTATTTGTCGGTTTTTCTTGCTCTCGGCGTATTCGGGGGCTGGGCGGCGCTTGCCAGCATCCATGGCGCGGTCATCGCAGGGGCCACGATTGTGGTCGAAAGTTATTCGAAGAAGGTGCAGCACAAGGAAGGCGGCATAGTCTCGCGCATCATGGTCAAGGATGGCGACCGGGTGACGGAAGGCAAGGACCTGATCGTGCTTGATCCAACCGATGCCAAGGCGGAACTCGGCATCACCGAGGGCCTTCTCGATGAACTGCTGGTGAAGAAGGCGCGGCTCGAGGCCCAGCGCGATGGCGCGAGCGGCATGGCTCTTTCAAAAGATCTGACTGTCAGGTCCGGCGAGCCGCAGCTGGCGCAGATCATCGCAGGGCAGGCGAAGCTTCTGTCATCGACCTTGGAGTCGGTCGACAGCAAGGCCAAGCAATTGCGCCAGCAGATCGAGCAGCTCAAGGAACAGATTTCCGGACTTGATGCGCAGCTTGCCTCCAACAAGGATCAGACATCGCTCATCGCCGAGGAACTGGGCAACCTGAAGAAACTGCAAAGCAGCGGGCTTGTGCCCAACAGCCGGGTGCTTGCGGTGGAGCGTGAAGCGGCGCAGCTGGCAGGTCAGCGCGGCGAACTCACGGCCAATAAGGCGGCCGCCAATTCGCAGATCGGCGAGGTGGAGTTGCGGCTTCTGCAGCTTGACGAAGACCTGCGCACGCAGGTTCTGACGGAGCTGCGCGAAGCGGAATCCAAGATTGCCGAACTCAATGAACGACGGGTTGCGCTTTCATCGCGGCTGGCGCGGACGGCGATCAAGGCGCCGATCACCGGCACCATCTATCAGCTTGCAGTTCACACAGAAGGCGGCGTCGTCGGAGCGGGTGAAACCCTCATGCTGATCGTGCCTGAGGGTGACGACCTCGTGCTGCAGGCCATGGTGTTACCCAACGACATCGACCAGGTGGCGGTGGGCCAGCCAGCACAGATCCGCTTTCCTGGCTTCAATACGCGGCTGACGCCGGAGATTTTCGGCGAAGTGCAGCAAGTGGCCGCGGACACCACTCGCGCCGATGAAAAGTCGCCGCCATTCTATGCTGTACGCATCATCATTTCCGCCAAGGAAATCAAGAAGCTGGGCGACAACAAGCTAAAGCCCGGAATGACGGCGGAAGCCTTCATCCAGACCACGGCACGCTCGCCCTTGTCCTACCTCTTGAAGCCGCTGACGGATCAGTTTGCCCACGCCATGCGTGAGACCTGATTTGCTCCAGGCGTTAACGGTCCGTTGACCAAAATTCAGAGGCTGCGGAAAGGGAGTCTTAACCCTAACAGACCATGATCGCGCATCATGATTGTTCGTTGCGTAAAATCTGCGTTTGTCAGTGCTGCGTTTCTTGCTGCGATTGCCACGTCATGTGGCACGGCCTACGCCAATTCATCCTCGCCCGGCGCCGAAATGGTGCGGGCTGCCTATTCAACCCTCAAGCAAGGCAATGCCAAGGCGGCCGTCAGCCAGTTCACGCAGGCCATCAATAGTGGCGATCTGGAACCGGAGCTCAAGGCCAATGCGCTGCTGAACCGGGCGCTTGCCTATCAGCAAACCGGCAATCACGAAGCGGCAATCACCGACTATACGCAGGCCATGGCGCTAGACGTCATGGGGCAGCCCTTGCGGGCGACGGCGCTCTACAATCGCGGCGTTTCGAACTACAAGCTCAAGATGCTGCAGCTGGCGATCGAAGACTTCACCTCATCGCTTCTGCTCGACCCGAAATCCGCCTTCGCCTTCTACAGCCGCGGCAACGCGCTGCGTGACAGCGGCCAGTATCTGTTTGCGCTGTCCGACTATGAGCGGGCGCTCCGCAATGGGCACCCTGACAAGCCGCGTGTGTTACTGGCTTCGGCCAACACCTATATTTTGCTCGGCCGCCCGAGCGATGCCAAGAAAGCACTCAACGCCGCGCTTGAGGCTAACCCGAATTTTGGCGAGGCGCGCGCTCAGCTCATCCTTCTGGGTGACCAGAACGCCAAGGCCGAAAGCGTTGGCGCCGATCCCATCCTCACGGGCTCGGTTGCTGCCATCGCGGGCGGAACGCTGGCCACCAAGGCGATGCTGCCGGCGCCTGTCGAGCCTCCGGCGGGCTTGGTGACCGCGCCTGCACAGAAGCTTTTTGTTGACCGCGTTCCTGTTGAGGAGCCAAAGGTCCAACTGGCTTCCGCAACACCTACCATTCCTGCCGAAGAAGAGATTGTCGAGATCGAGCAGGTGCCGGAAACTCCGGAGCCTGTTGAAGCAGAAGCGACGGAGCCCGAAGCTCCCGAAACGGCAATCGTTGAAGAAGCTCAGCCGGAGGAACCCGCAGCCGAAGAGGCAGTAGCCGCTCCGCCGGTCATTTCGAGCGCCTGGAGCGTTCAAGTCGCGTCCGCAACAAACGAGGATGCGGCCTGGTCGACGTGGAAGAAGATGCAGTCGCGCTACAGCGTGCTCAAATCCAAGAAGCCCGTCGTAGTGCGCGCCGACCTTGGCGCCAAGGGAATTTACTACCGCGTCCGCCTCGGCGGGTTTGACGACCAGAAAGCTGCGGCCAAGGAGTGCAACAAATTGAAGGCGGGCGGCGTGAGCTGCTATGTCAGCAAAACGGAAGGCTGAGGGGGTTCAGCATTTCACTTGCAGGGCCGGCTCTTGTAGCCGGCCTTTTTTTGCGCCGTGGCGAAGCAGATCGGCTAAGCGACGCACGCCAAAGAAGTGCGCGGCTGGCGATCCACTACTTGAGAATGAATGTCACCTTCATGTTGACGCGCCATTCGGCGATCTTGCCGTTCTTCACCACGCATTTG
>JAIBJH010000066.1 GCA_020029455.1 Hyphomicrobiales bacterium | reverse complement strand
TTGGCATGGCCTTGAGGGCAGTTGCGAGAATGACACCGGCATCGGCATTATGACCGCCATCCAGCCAGAGTTCGAAGCCATCCGGTAGTTTGGATGATAAGCCTCCGCCCCTGAGGTGCTGCAGACGGGCAGGCCATTGGGCGGACCGTAATCCTTGCGCCATGTGATCTTCGGTGATGCGGGAATCATGGAGTGCGCGCAGCACTGCTATGGCATTTCCGGCATTGCTAACCTGATGTGGCCCCGGCAGTGACGGCAGCGGCAGGTCAAGGAGGCCATTCTGATCCTGAAAGACCATGCGGCCATGCTGCATGTAGCAGTCCCAATCCTGGCCTGCGATGGCAAGTGGTGCGCCAGTTTTTTCCGCCACGTCTTCGATGGCGCTTCGCGCTTCTTGTGGCATATGTCCGATGATTGCAGGAATGCCGCGCTTGAGAATGCCTGCCTTCTCATGGGCGATGAGTTCGATGGTGTCGCCCAGATATTGCTGGTGATCAAGACCAATGGATGTGATGCAGCAGGCCGCGGGCTTCCCGATCACATTGGTGGCGTCGAGCCTGCCGCCAAGGCCTACCTCGAGCAGGAGATAATCAGCGGGCACGCGCGAAAAGGCGAGGAAGGCGGCAGCCGTTGTAATCTCGAAAAAGGTGATGGGTTCACCGCCATTTGCCTGTTCGCATTCTTCCAGCAGCGCAGAAAGATGATCTTCGCTGATAAGGTCTCCGGCGAGCCGGATGCGCTCATGAAATTTGATGAGGTGGGGAGACGTGTAGGCGTGAACGCGAAGGCCCGCTTCCTCCATGACGGCGCGAAGGAAGGCGAGTGTTGAACCCTTGCCGTTGGTGCCTGCAATGTGGATGACAGGCGGGAGTCTTCTTTCAGGGTTTCCAAGCCGCGAAAGAATGCGGTGCATCCTGTCGAGGCTGAGATCGATGATCTTGGGATGCAGCGAAAGGAGCCGCGTCAGGATGGCGTCGCTCACCGCCATATTTTCGCTCAGACGAGAACGAGTTCGTTCGAAGGCGCGGCAAGCGGCGGAGACTTCATCAGGATGCGGGCGATGCGGGCGATGGTCGCCTTCATTTCCTGGCGCGGCACCACCATGTCCACCATGCCGTGATCCTTCAGATACTCCGAACGCTGGAACCCTTCCGGCAATTTTTCGCGGATGGTCTGTTCGATGACGCGCTGGCCGGCAAAACCGATCAGGGCATTGGGTTCGGCAAGATGAACATCTCCGAGCATGGCGTAGGAGGCGGTGACGCCACCTGTCGTGGGATTGGTGAGCACGACAATGTAGGGAAGTCCTGCGGCGCGCAGTTCCTGTACGAGAACTGTAGTGCGCGGCAATTGCATGAGTGAGAGAATGCCTTCCTGCATGCGGGCACCGCCGGAAGCCACGAAAATCACGCAGGGGCATTTCTCCGCAAGCGCCTTGCGCATGGCGGTGATGATAGCTTCGCCTGCCGCCAAGCCCAACGAGCCGCCAATGAAGGACATGTCCTGGACCATGACTACCATTTCAATGCCATCGACCTTGCCAAATCCGGCGTGGATCGAGTCTTCGCCATTGCCGTTGCCATTGCCTCTGCCCTTTGCTTCCTTGAGGCGGTCGGAATAGCGGCGCTCATCGCGGAATTTCAGCGGGTCCTGGGCTACGGCGGGAAGGAGCAGCTTCTCCCATTCGCCGCCATCAAAGATGGATTTCATGCGGGCTTCCGCCGGCATGCGGTGGTGATGGCCAGATCCGGGGAAGACAAAGAGATTGGTCTCAAGATCGCGGTAGAAAACCATCTGGCCGGATTCGGGGTCCTTGACCCACATGTTCTCCGGCGTGTCGCGCTTCTGGCCGAGGAGCGAGCGGATTTTCGGGCGGACGTAGTTCTTGATCCAGTTCATGGCTTCACGCGCTCACGCCCCTTGCAATGTCTTTCACCAGGCGATGAACGGCGCCCGCTGTTTTTGCAGTCGCCTTGCCCTGCTTGTTGAGCGAAGCGGCAACAGCATTCACAAGTGCTGAACCCACCACAACACCATCGGCGTCCTTGGCGATGGCTTTCGCCTGGTCCGCCGACTTGACGCCGAAGCCCACGCAGATGGGAAGCAATGTGTGAGTCTTCAAGCGTTTCACATTGGCCTTCACGTTTTTGAGGTCGGGCGCTTTGGTGCCGGTGATGCCGAGCACCGAGACATAATAGACGAAGCCAGAGGTGTTGCGGAACACGGCGGGGGCGCGCTTGTCATCGGTTGTCGGCGTGGCGAGACGGATAAAGTTGAGGCCAGCCTTCAGTGCCGGAATGCAAAGCTCGTCATCTTCCTCCGGCGGCAGGTCCACGACGATCAGACCATCAACTCCGGCCTTCTTGGCATCTTCTAGAAATTTTTCGACACCATAGACATAGATGGGGTTGTAATAGCCCATGAGAACGACGGGGGTTTCCTTGTCTTTCTTGCGGAAGTCGGTAACCAGCTTCAGCGTCTTCTTCATGGTCTGGCCGGATTTAAGGGCGCGAAGACCCGCTGCCTGGATCGCCGGGCCATCGGCCATGGGATCGGTGAAGGGCATGCCGAATTCGATCACATCGGCGCCCGCCTTGGGCAGGCCCTCGATGATCTTGAGCGAGGTCTTGTAGTCGGGGTCACCCGCTGTCACGAACGTCACCAGCGCGGCGCGGCCTTCTTTTTTCAGGGCGGCAAACTTGACGTCAATGCGCGTGGTCACAGCTTCACTCCGAGAATGTCGGCGACGGTGAAGATGTCCTTGTCGCCACGGCCGCACATGTTCATCACCATCAGATGGTCCTTGGGCAATGTGGGTGCGAGCTTGATGACGTGAGCCAGCGCATGGGCGGGCTCCAGAGCCGGGATGATGCCCTCGAGCTTGCAGCAAAGCTGGAAGGCGGAGAGCGCTTCCTTGTCGGTCGCTGAAACATAGTTGGCGCGGCCGATGTCATGGAGCCAGGCATGCTCAGGGCCAATGCCCGGATAATCGAGGCCTGCCGATATGGAATGGCCCTCAATGATCTGGCCATCGTCATCCATCAGCAAATAGGTGCGGTTGCCATGGAGAATGCCAGGCCTACCGCCAGTGATGGAGGCGGCATGGCCAGTCTTGGTGTGAATGCCGTGACCTGCAGCTTCTACGCCATAGATCGCAACGCTCCGGTCATCGAGGAAGGGATGGAAGAGGCCCATGGCATTTGAGCCGCCGCCAATCGCCGCCACGAGCGAGTCCGGTAAACGGCCTTCGCGCTCCATCATCTGGCGCTTGGTCTCGCGGCCGATGACCGATTGGAAATCACGGACCATTTCCGGATAGGGATGAGGGCCAGCGACGGTGCCGATGCAGTAGAAGGTATCCTCAACATTGGCGACCCAATCACGCAGCGCCTCGTTGAGCGCGTCCTTCAAGGTGCGAGAACCTGATTTGGCGGGGATTACTTCTGCGCCGAGCAATTTCATGCGGAAGACATTGGGCTTCTGGCGCTCGATATCGACCTCGCCCATGTAGACAACGCAAGGAAGGCCAAAGCGGGCGCAGGCGGTAGCAGTGGCAACACCATGCTGGCCTGCGCCTGTCTCGGCGATGATGCGCTTCTTGCCCATGCGGCGGGCGAGCAGGATCTGGCCCATGACGTTGTTGATCTTGTGGGCGCCGGTGTGATTGAGCTCGTCGCGCTTGAAATAGATTTTCGCGCCACCCAGATGCTCGGTCAGACGTTCGGCGAAATAGAGCGGCGAGGGCCTGCCGACATAGTGTTCGAGAAAGCCATCCAACTCCTTTTGGAAGGAGGGATCGGCCTTGGCGTCCTTATAGGCCTGCTCCAGCTCAAGGATCAGCGGCATCAGGGTTTCGGCGACGAAACGGCCACCATAGATGCCGAAGAGGCCCTTCTCGTCAGGGCCCGTGCGGAAGGAATTGGGCTCAATATTGTTCATGGAAATGGTCTTAGCGGGCGGCCTTGGCCGCCTCAATGAATTTTGCGATGAGATTAATCTCCTTCTTTCCAGGCGTGCTTTCCACGCCGGAAGACACGTCAACCATGGGGGCACCGGTGACGCGGATGGCTTCCGCCACATTGCCGGGGCTGAGGCCGCCCGACAGCATGAAGCCGCGCTTTCCTTCAAGCAGCGACCAATCGAAGGGGATGCCATTGCCACCGGGAAGGGCGTTCTTGAGGGAGGCGGGAGCCTTGGTATCGAAGAGCAAGAGGTCGGCCACATCGACAAAGTCCGTGGCGCGGCCCACATCTTCGGGCCCACCCACTTTGATGACCTTGATGACTGGCTTGCCTGTGAGCGCCTTGATGGCTGAGACACGTTCCGGCGTTTCGGAGCCATGGAGCTGGATGTAGTCAGGCTTCACCGCATCGGCAATATCCTTCAATAGGGCATCATCGGCATCGACCACCAATGCCACGATCTTCGTGCGGCCGCGGGCCATGGCGGCCAGCGATGCGGCCTTGGCGGGCGTCACATAGCGGGGCGAAGGCGGGAAGAAGTTGAGGCCCACATAGTCCGCACCATGGGCAAGGGCGGCCTCCATGCTGTCCGGCGTCGAAAGCCCGCAGATTTTGACCTGAACACTCATGAGAGACTCGCTACTATTTCTTGCGCCGCGCGCACGGGATCGGCAGCGCCGGTTATGGCACGGCCGATGACCATAATATCTGCACCGGCAGCGATAGCAGCCTTTGGCGTGGCGATGCGCTTCTGATCCTGGGCGCCCGTGCCTTCGGGCCTTATGCCCGGAACAACGGTCAGGAATGATCTTGGCAGTGCGGCTCGGATGTTTGGCAAATCCTGAGGCGAGCAGACAACGCCATCGAGGCCTGCGCCATGTGCGAGCGCCGCCAGTTTTTCAGCGAGGGCTGCAGCGCCAAGATTGTGACCGGTCTCCTCACAATCGACATCGGAAAGGCTGGTGAGAACTGTCACAGCAATAAGCTTCGTTGAAGCGGGAATGGCCTTGCGCGCCATCTCCAGCATGGCACGGCCACCTTGGGCATGCACATTGACGATCGCGGGGGCAGGATTGAGACGCATGAGGGAGCGCAGGCCTTGCTCGACCGTGTTCGGAATGTCGTGGAGCTTGAGATCAAGGAAGATGGGAACGCCTTCGTGGGCAACCTTCTCATAGCCTGCCGCGCCATGGGCGTAGAAGAATTCCATGCCGATCTTGAGAAAACCAATGTGCGGCTTCAACAGCCGCGCAAGCTCCTGCGCACGCGCCACGTTCGGCGTGTCCAAGGCAAGGCAGATGGGGTTTTGTAACATGCCCCCGCCCCCTTGTGGGGAGGGCTGGGGTGGGGGTCTGGTGGTCATTCAAAACTGTTTCGAAAAAGGGGGGGTTGGGCTTCAGCGCGACCCCCACCCTTTATCCCTCCCCACAAGGGGGAGGGAAGAAAAAATCTAAGTCCGCTGGTACACCATTACAGCCGCTGCCAAGTCTTCCAGGGCCGTGCCGCAGGATTTGAAGAGGGTGACTTCCTGGCCGTTCTGGCGGCCCCGGACCTTGCCCCGGCAGAGCTCCGCAAGATCGCCTTTTACGGACTTGAAGCTGAATTTGCCTTCGGCTTCGGCCTGGAGGAGATCGCCCGCTTCGGCTTTTGCACCCTCATAGGTATCGACATAAACGGACGCCTTGGCGACGGCGTCGCCATCGGTTTCGCGCATCGTGGGCTTGAAGGCGCCGGCAAGATCGATGTGGGTGCCGGGCTTGACCCAGGCTCCGCGAATGAGTGGTTCGATTGAACTGGTGATACCGCAGACAATGTCGGACTGGCGAACGGCCTCTTCTGCTTCCGAGACATGGGCGGCAAAGCCATCAGCGCGCAATTCGGTGGCGGTGGCATCCGCCTTGGAAGACGTTCGGTTGTAGACATGGATTGTCTTGATGGGGCGCACAGCGGCATGGGCCCTCGCAAAGTGCAAAGCCAGAGAGCCCGCACCCACGAGAGTGAGAACAGAGGCATCCGGCCGTGCCAGATAGTCCGCTGCAAGCGCCGAGGCTGCGGCTGTGCGGCGGCGGGTGAGCTCGGTACCATCCATCATCACCAGAGGCGTGCCCGTCTTGTTGTCAATCAGGAGGTAGCTTCCATGGATGGTCGGCAGGCCCTGCGCCGCATTGTCTGATTTGAAGGTCACGACCTTGATGCCGGTCCATTCCTTGTTCCAGGCAGGCATCAGGAGGAGCGTCGTAACAGGCGACGTTTCATGGTGATGGCGGACCGGTGTTGTGACATCGCTGCGAAAGCCTTCCCGCAGGGCCTCCACCAATTCGCGGTAGGGTGCGGCACGCGCCACATCAGCGGCGGAAAGAACCTTCACAGGAAGCCGCCGTCGAAGGGCGTCAAATCCTGCCTTGCACTCTCCGGCCTTTGCCTGCGCAGCTCAGCAAGCTCGGCCTGCATGGCTGCTGCCTCGGCCCTCGCATCACGGGCGGCCTTGCGGTGCTTTGCTTGCGCAAACCACGAGCCAATCCAGCCGATGATGAGCCCAACAAAAATGCCAAGGAAGAACAGAAGCCAGAGTGGCATGTCCATGGCGAGCTTTGGCGCTTCCTGCGAGAAGGGATCAAGCGACAGCGTTACCCAGCGGCGGTTGGCCACGGCAAAGGAAATGACGATGATTACGATGGGCAAACCCACCGCCCACCGGAGGATGCGGCGCAAGGTCAGGTCTTCTTGTTGAGACGGGCGCGCAATTCCTTGCCCGTCTTGAAGAACGGGGCCTTCTTGGGGATGACGTCAACGCTTTCTCCGGTGCGCGGATTGCGGCCGGTGCGGCCATCGCGGGATTTCACGGAAAAGGCGCCGAAGCCCCTAAGCTCGACGCGCGAGCCTTGGCGCATGGCATCAACAATTTCATCGAGAACCTTGTTGACGATGCGCTCCACATCGCGGTGATAAAGATGGGGATTCTTGTCGGCGATTTTCTGCACGAGCTCAGACTTGATCATGAACCGGCCTCACTCTGCGTTGGCGTTCGATAGGGAAGGGTGCCAAAGGGCAAGCAAGCCGTCAAGGCGTGAACGCTCGGCCATTTGTTGCAGCGGCGAGAGGCCCAGGTTGCTCAATATTGTGTCGGGGATGGAGGCCCCGAGGGCTTCCTCAAGCCAGGGCTTGGGCGGGCGCCAGTCTTCCACTTTCAGCCCTTCCGGAATTTTCTTCTCGGATATGAGCCAGCCCATGGCTTCGTCCTCGCCGCCAATGGCATCGATCAGGCCTTCCTTCAGGGCCTGCCTGCCGGAATAGACGCGGCCATCAGAAAGGACCGCCGTGCGTTCGGGCGTGAGCTTGCGGCGTTCGGAGACGAGGCCCTTGAACCAGGCAAAGCCATCCATGATCATTTCCATGGAGACCTGCTTGGCCTTTTCCGAAGCGGGCTTGTAGGGCGAAGGTTCGGCTTTCAACTCACCCGATTTCAATTCCTCCATCTTCACGCCAATGGTGTTGAGGAGGCCTGAAATTTCAGGGTAGGAGAAGATGACGCCGATCGATCCTGTAATGGTGTTGCCACGGGCATAGATTCGGTCAGCGGCAAGGGCGGTGATATAGCCGCCGGAGGCAGCGACAGTGTCCATGACGGCGACCACGGGTTTCTTCGCTGCAACTTTCCGGATTTCCTCATAGAGCGCTTCGGAGCCAGCTGTCGTTCCGCCCGGGCTGTTGATCCGCACGATCAAAGCCTTGGCCGTGCCGGAGTCCGCAACGTCCTTGAGCAGCTTGAGTTGCTGATCGCTGCCAGTAATCAAGCCATCGATCGAGAGCCGCGCCACATGATCGGAACTTGTCGGCAGGGATTCTCCGCGCGCGAAAAGCGCAAGGAGCACAACAATGAAGAGAGCCAGCGCAATCCAGCGCCAGCGGCGTAGACTCTTCTTCAAACTCAGATGGTTGATGATGTGGTCAATGTCGGATGCAGTCATGGTGCAAGGACTATCACAAAAAGATACTGGCCGGAACATGTTCCGGCCAGCGCAATTTCATTCAATTTGAAGCGATATTATTCGTTGTCTTCCTTCTTCTTCAGGGCGGCCTGCAGGATGTCGCCCAGCGAGGCACCTGAGTCGGATGAGCCATATTGGGCCACGGCCTCGCGCTCGTCGGAGATTTCAAGCGCCTTGATGGAGACGTTGATCTTGCGGGCCTTGGGGTCGAAGAGGGTGATGATGGCATCAAACTTTTCGCCCACGGCAAAGCGCTCGGTGCGCTGTTCGCCGCGGTCACGGGCAAGGTCACCGCGCTTGGCGTAAGCCGTAAGGTCGGTGCCGGCGATTCTCACTTCGAGGCCGCCGTCTTCCACCTTCATCACCTCGCAGGTGACCTTGTCGCCTTTCCGCATCGTACCTGCGGACTTGATGGGATCGCCGGAGAGCTGCTTGATGCCAAGCGAGATGCGCTCTTTCTCCTTGTCCACATCGAGGACGATGGCTTTGACGACATCGCCCTTCTTGAAGTCCTTGATGGCTTCCTCGCCGGGGCGCTTCCAGTCGAGGTCGGAAAGATGGACCATGCCGTCCACCTCGCCGTCGAGGCCGATGAAGAGGCCGAACTCGGTGGTGTTCTTGACTTCGCCTTCAACGACCGATCCCTTGGGATGGCGCGATGCGAAACTATCCCACGGATTGTTCTGCACCTGCTTCAAGCCCAAGGAAATGCGGCGCTTGGCGGGATCGATCTCGAGGATCTGCACTTCCACTTCTTCCGAAGTGGAGAGGATCTTGCCCGGATGGACGTTTTTCTTGGTCCAGGACATTTCGGAGACATGGATCAGGCCTTCGATGCCGTCCTCCAGTTCCACGAAGGCGCCGTAATCGGTGATGTTGGTGACCTTGCCCTTGACCCTGGAGCCGACCGTGAGCTTTTCGATCACGACGTCCCATGGATCCTTGTCGAGCTGCTTCATGCCAAGCGAGATGCGCTGGGTTTCCGGATTGATGCGGATGATCTGAACCTTGACCGTCTGGCCGACGGAGAGAACATCCGATGGGTGATTGACGCGCTTCCAGGCAATGTCGGTGACATGGAGGAGGCCGTCGATGCCGCCCAAATCCACGAAGGCGCCGTAGTCGGTGATGTTCTTGACGACGCCATCGACCACCTGGCCTTCAGCGAGATTCTGCACCAGTTCCGAACGCTGTTCGGCGCGCGTTTCTTCCATAATGGCGCGGCGCGAGACAACGATGTTGCCACGGCGGCGGTCCATTTTCAGAATCTGGAAGGGTTGCGAGACATGCATCAGGGGGCCAACATCGCGGATGGGGCGCACGTCAACTTGGGAGCCGGGGAGAAATGCTACAGCGCCGCCGAGATCAACGGTAAAGCCGCCCTTGACGCGGCCGAAGATGACGCCATCAACGCGTTCACCCTTGGTGGACATTTCCTCAAGGCGGGTCCAGGCCTCCTCGCGGCGGGCCTTGTCGCGCGAGAGCACGGCCTCACCAAGCGCATTCTCGATGCGCTCGAGGTAGACTTCGACCGTATCGCCGGCCTTGATGGTGGCGTCCTTGCCCGGAGGGGCAAATTCCTTCAGGGCCACGCGGCCTTCGGTCTTGAGGCCGACGTCGATGATGACCAGTTCATTTTCAATGGCCAGAACCTTGCCCTTGACTACCTGGCCTTCGGCCACGGGGCGGTCGGAATAGCTCTCCTCGAGGAGAGACATGAAATCATCACGGGTTGGGTTCATGGAAACGGCGGATTTCGCCATGGGGTATCGTCTTTCAAACGAAGCAATTGCCGATCTGAATTGTTCGGAGGTGCTTCACCTGCGGGCGGGGCTTCAGCCACACAATGCCGGCAGGCTTGGGTTAAGGGCGTTCCGGAAGGATCGATGCGCACGAGGCTGACGCAACAGACATTCCTGAAACAATTTGGGGTGCGCGGGCGTGAAGTCCTGCACTCCGGCTCATCCGGGTTTCCCCGGCCTCGAGATGGGCGGCTGATAGCCCATCGCTACCGGAGGTGCAAGGGGCCCGCCGCTTAACCTTTTTTGTACTCCGCGATGAGGTCCATGACTGCAGCCAGAACCTCCTCGCGGGTGAGGTCGGACGTATCGATCAGGATGGCATCATCGGCCGGGCGCGTGGGGGCAGTGGCGCGGCTGGCATCGCGTTCATCGCGGGCCATGACATCTTCAAGGACGGACTCGTAGTGGACTTTCTGGCCCAGGGCTTTCAGTTCCTCAAAGCGCCTTCCAGCGCGCACTTCGGTAGAGGCCGTGACGAAGAGCTTGAGATCGGCATCGGGGCAGACGACGGTGCCGATGTCACGCCCGTCCAGCACCGCACCGGGTTGTCTCTTTGCAAACTGCCGCTGGTAATCGAGCAGCGCCTGGCGCACCGCCGGCATGGCCGCAACCTTCGAAGCCATGGCCGCGACATTTTCGCTGCGCAGTTCTTCCTCCCTGACCAAACTCGGGTCGAGGGCTTTTGCAAAAGCTGTGGCGGAGGCTTCGTCATCGCCGGATTTTCCGGCCTTCAACATGGCAAGACCCACCATGCGATAGAGCGTGCCTGTGTCGAGGAAGTGATAGCCAAGCTGCTTGGCGATGGCGCGGGCAACCGTTCCCTTGCCCGCCGCCGATGGGCCATCGACGGCGATGATCATGCAGGCTCGATTCTTGCGCCCAGCCCGTTCAACAGCTCAACGAAGCCGGGAAAACTCGTGGTGATGAAGCTCGCATCATCGACAGTGGTGTGGATGCGCGCACCGAGCCCCATGACGATGAAGGACATGGCGATGCGGTGATCCATATGGGTTTTCACCTTGCCGCCGCCGGGAGCGCCGCCGCCGTGAACTTCGAGCCAGTCCGGGCCCGAATGGGTGGCAACGCCATTGGCCTGAAGGCCAGCTTCCACGGCGGCCAGGCGGTCACTTTCCTTGACGCGCAATTCCTCGAGGCCCTCCATGCGCGTCGTTCCTTCGGCGAAGGAGGCCGCAACGGCGAGGACCGGATATTCGTCGATCATGGATGGTGCGCGCTCCGGTGGCACACGCACGCCGTGAAGGCGGGAGAATTTAACGTGGAGATCGCCCACCTCCTCACCGCCGGCGGACCTGCGGTTTTCAATCGTAATGTCGGCACCCATCTCCTGCAGCGTGAGGATGAGACCGGTCCTCGTCACATTCAACATGATGTTGGCGATGGTGATGTCGGAGCCTTCGGTGACGAGAGCCGCCACCATGGGAAAGGCAGCGGAGGATGGATCGCCCGGAATTGCAATCGATTGTCCCAGGAGCAGCTGCTTGCCTTCCACGATGATGTGGGTGGCGCCATCAACCATCCGTGTGCTGATCTTTGCGCCGCAGGCCCTGAGCATGCGCTCGGTGTGGTCGCGGGTCGGCACTTTTTCGATGACCGTGGTTTCTCCGCTCGCGTTGAGGCCGGCAAGAAGCACCGCCGACTTAACCTGGGCCGAAGCAACGGGGAGCTCGTAACTGA
>JAIBJH010000065.1 GCA_020029455.1 Hyphomicrobiales bacterium | reverse complement strand
TTTGAGTCATTGATACCCTTGGGGATCTTCTGGGGATCAAGAACAACCGCCGCCGCGACGACAGGTCCTGCCCAGGGTCCGCGCCCCGCCTCATCAATGCCGCATACCGTAAGGCCCTCCGCGAGGATCTCATTCTCATGTCGAAAGTGCGGCAATTTCATATGTTTATGAGGCAATCTAAAGTTTCAGGATAAAGGGCGTTCCCTCGAATGCATCCTCGCCACGTCCGATATCCGAAATGGCCTGCCGCATCCGTCCTTCCCGCCCCAGAAGCTCGTCAGCCATGGCGATCATGCGCGGGTTGGGTGTGGCGGAGGGCGAGGCCTCGCGCAGTTCCCAGGCAATCTCATGCTCGTCACGCTTGGGTTCGAATATGCATTTGGCGATATAGGCGGCGGCAGTGGAGCGGCTCACTCCTGCCCAACAGTGGATGAGCATGGGCGCTTCCCTGTCCCATGTGCGATAGAACGACACCAGCGTGTCGAGATGGCTCGTTTGCGGCGCCAGCATTCCCTCAGCCACAAGTACGATGTCATGGAAGGTGAGTTTCAGATGCCTGTCGCCCTCAATGCTGTCGAAGGTTCGGTGCGGCGTCTCAGGCCCGAGGATGCTCACCACATGGCTGGCGCCATGGCGGGCGATCTGATCCTGCGCTTCCCGCAACGAACTAACGACAATCATCCCTTCACCTGCAGATTGTGGAACAGCGACAAATACTCGGCAGCGGCCTCATTGGGCGCTTGCGGAACAAGTGTAGCATCAAATCCGCTGAGTCCCTTCGGAATGCCGAAGAATGTTTCCCCTTCGGGAATGGAAAATCCGGCAAGCTGCGTGGCCTCCAGATAGGCCGCCATGCGATCTGCCTGCTTGATGGACGAGGTGAGGCCGTTGCTGATTGAGGCGGGAAGGCCAAACCGCAGATGAATGGCGGAGAGCAGCTTGTGTTCGAAAGCCTTGTAGTCGACGCCCAGCGCCGCTTTGAAAGGCGAGATCATGTCGCCGATCACATATTCCGGTGCATCGTGAAGAAGCGCCGCAAGCTGTTCCTCTCTTTTTGCCTGTGGCGTGAGGTGCTTGAAGATGCGCGTCACCAGCACACAATGCTGCGCTACTGAAAAGGCATGGTCCCCACTCGTCTGCCCGTTCCAGCGCGCCACGCGCGCCAGCCCATGGGCAATATCTTCGATCTCGATGTCGAGCGGCGACGGATCGAGAAGATCGAGGCGGCGGCCTGAGAGCATCCTCTGCCAGGCGCGGGGAGGAAGGGTCTTCGCCATCAGCGCACCAGTTTCTTCACCGCTTCGTGGCGGTGGCAATCGACAAGGTGATCATTAACAAGGCCGCAGGCTTGCATGAAGGCATAGACGATTGTCGGTCCGCAGAACTTGAAACCGCGTTTTTTAAGATCTTTTGAAATTTGCTTGGTGAGCGGTATTTCCGCCGGAACCTGCTTGAGGCTCGTGAAGCGGTTCTGCACCGGCCTGCCGTCGGTGAAATTCCACAAATAGGCCGAGAAATCCTCGATCTCGAGAAAAGCCTTGGCGCTTTCAACCGTTCCTTCGATCTTGAGGCGATTGCGCACAATGCCTTCATCCTTCATCAGGCGCTCGATCTTGCGCTTGTCGTAAGCCGCGATCACCTCCGGCTTGAAGCCATCAAAAGCAGCGCGAAAATTCTCGCGCTTGCGCAAAATGGTGATCCAGGAAAGCCCCGCCTGGAATCCATCCAGGATCAGCTTCTCAAAAAGGGCCCGCGAGTCATATTCGGGAACACCCCAATCCGTGTCGTGATAGCGGACATAGAGCGGATCGACGCCGCACCAGCCGCAGCGGCAAATCCCGTCCTCATGTTTCACAGCCGTCATCGCGCCACCTCGGGAATGATTACATCGATAGTCATCCACTCCGGCTTATGCACATGGACCCTGACACCTGCTGACAGCAATGGCGCTTTCGCCTCCGCCAGACGGTCCAGCCGAACGAGTGCCATTGCCCGCGAACTCTGTGATGACAGAATTGTTCCGATCTGCTGCTCGCCCGATGTAATGGCCGTGCCCTTGGGCGGCGCAGCCTCATCACAAGTGACGGGCAACATGCGCGAGCGTGCTGTGCCCCGGTGCTGCATGCGAGAGACGACTTCCTGGCCCACATAGCAGCCCTTGCTGAAGCTCAGACCATTGAGCAGATCGAGATTGGTCTCATGGGGAAAGTGCTCATTGACGCCGATGTCGTTCTCGCCATCAGGAATGCCGAGCGAGATGCGACAGGCATCATAGTCTCCTGCTGAATTGCCGTCAGTTGCCAATCCACGGTGGCCAAGAATCGGCAACCGTGGATCGATGGCACCTTCGCCCGAAGGACTGACAGCGACCATTTGTGAATCGTCCAGTGCGATCTCGATTTTTGCGCGCAACCGATACATCACAAGTTTGCGCATCAGGTCCTCGCGCTGGGACCGCGCGCAATCGATGAGGATCGAGTCGCCCTCATTGCTGACAAACATCTCATGCTGGATCTTGCCCTGCGGGGATAGCAGCGCTCCATAAGCCATTTGGCCCACCGCCAATGCTTCCACATCCGCCGTGATGATGTTGTTGAGGAAGGCCAGCACATTTTCGCCTGCCAGCCGGATGAGGGCGCGGTTGGGAAGAACCTGTCTGGCAAAGGGGGCTGTCATGGTGCTTGCAACGGTTAAGCCACCCATTTACGAAGCAGGCAACGGACATTCAAGCAGCGAGCATTGCAGGTGGCGAGGGCCATTGATCTGGTTTTGAAGGGCGGCACGGTGGCAACCCCCGGCGCCATTGCCTGGGCCGATATTGCCGTGGACAAGGGCCGCATCATCGTCATCGGCGATGTTTCGGACTTCGCGCCGGCACAGACGCTGGATTGCCGCAATCTCCATGTGCTTCCTGGAGTCATCGACAGCCAGGTTCATTTCCGCGAGCCGGGCTTCGAGCACAAGGAAGACCTGGAAACGGGAAGCCGCGCTGCCGTGATGGGTGGTGTCACGGGCGTCTTTGAAATGCCCAACACCAAGCCCACGACGGTGACGGCGGAATTGCTGGCAGACAAGGTGGCGCGGGCAAAAAATTGCATGTTCTGCGACTTCGCCTTCTATGTGGGCGGCACGCGGGACAATGTTTCCGCGATTCCCACTCTGGAAAAATTGGAAGGCTCGGCCGGCATCAAGGTTTTTGCTGGTTCATCGACAGGCGACCTTCTGGTCGAGGATGACAGCGGCCTCGATGCCATCATTTCGAAGCTATCGCGCCGCGCCGCATTCCATAGTGAAGATGAAATGCGGTTGCGCGAACGCATTTCCTTCCAGCGCGCCGGCGATCCCTCAAGCCATCCCGTCTGGCGTGACGAGGAAGCAGCGCGGCTCTGCACAGATCGGCTCATCCGCATCGCCCGCAAACATGGCAAGCGCATCCATGTGCTGCATATCTCAACGGCAGAGGAATTGCCGCTGCTTGCCGCAAACCGCGATGTGGCAACCGTTGAGGTGACGCCGCACCATCTGACCATGACAGCCGATGATTATGCACGGCTTGGCAACAAGCTGCAGATGAACCCGCCGGTCCGCGAGAAGCGCCATCGTGAGGCACTGTGGAATGCAATTTCTTCCGGCCTTGTCGATGTGCTGGGCTCGGACCACGCGCCCCACACTCTGGAAGAAAAAGCCAAGCCCTATCCGCAATCACCCTCCGGCATGACAGGCGTGCAGACACTAGTGCCCATCATGCTTGATCATGTGAATGCGGGGCGCCTCACGCTTGCGCGCTTTGTCGATCTCACTGCCCATGGCCCCCAGCGCATTTTCGGCATCGCGAACAAGGGCCGCATCGCCGAAGGCTATGATGCCGATTTCACCATCGTTGATCTCAAGCGTCGTGAAACCATTAGCAACGACTGGATAGAAAGCAGAAGCAAATGGACGCCTTATGATGGTGTGGCGGTCACAGGCTGGCCTGTCGGCACCATGGTGCGCGGCAACCTTGCCATGTGGCAGGGCGAAATCAAAGCACCTGCACGCGGCCAGCCCATCCGCTTTATTGAGACCCTGGTAGGTTCAGCATGAAAGATACGTTCCGCGCACTATTGGTGAGCAAGACAGACGCGGGCCAGAAGGCCGAGATCGTCAATTTCAATCGCGCCGACCTGATGGAAGGCGATGTCACCGTCGCCGTGAAGCATTCCTCGGTGAACTACAAGGATGGCCTTGCTGTCACCGGCAAGGGCCCCATCGTCCGCAAGTTCCCCCTCATCCCCGGCGTTGATTTCGCAGGAATTGTTGAAGAGAGCAGCCACCCGAATTGGAAGAAGGGCGACGAGGTGATCCTCGGCGGCTGGGGGGTGGGCGAGGGCCACCATGGTGGCTTTGCCGAAGTGGCGCGTGTGAAGGGTGATTGGCTGGTGCAAGTGCCGAAGGGCCTTACCATGGCGGATTGCATGGCCATTGGCGTTGCGGGCTTCACCGCCATGCTCTGCGTGATGGCGCTGGAAGAGCAGGGCGTGAAGCCGGAGCAGGGCGAGATTGTCGTGACGGGTGCGGCGGGTGGCGTGGGTTCCGTGGCGCTCGTACTGCTCTCGAAACTGGGCTTCAATGCCGTTGCCGCCACGCGCCGTCCCGAGGAAGAGCAATTCCTCAAATCCCTCGGCGCAACTTCAATCCTCGATGCCAAGGAACTCAATGGACCGTTGAAACCACTGGCGAAGACCCGCTGGGCGGGCGGCATCGACAATGTGGGTTCGGTAACGCTCGCCAACATTCTCTCTCAGACCAAGGAGGAGGGCGTGATCTGCGCCGTGGGTCTCGCGCAGGGCATGGACCTTCCAGCAACAGTTGCCCCCTTCATCCTGCGCGGCGTGAGGCTGATTGGCATCAACTCGGTGACCACGCCATTGCCCAAGCGTCGTGCCGCCTGGGAGCGTCTGGCCCGTGACATGGATATGGCAAAGCTTAAGGCTCTCACCACCCATGTGAAGCTTGAGGATGTGCCGCGCATCGCCGCCGACATCGTGGCGGGCAAGGTGCGCGGCCGCGTGGTGGTGGATCTCTGATGCTGAAGATTGTCGATGGCGGCCTAGATGACCCGCAGGTCATCGCCATGCTCAAATTTCATTTCAACACCAATATCTCGGTAACGCCGCCGGGCTCGGCCCATGTCTTCGACCTGTCGCGCCTCAAGCAGCCTGATGTGTCCTTCTGGTCCGCTTGGGATGGTGACACATTGACGGGCGTCGGCGCCTTGAAACGCATGAATACCGACGACGGTGAAATAAAATCCATGCACACGCTGAAGGAGGCGCGCGGTTCAGGCGTGGGCAGTGCGATGCTCCGTCACATCATGGAGAGGGCGCGCGAGATGAAATTGAAGCGTCTCTATCTCGAAACCGGATCCTTCGATTATTTCGCGCCAGCCCGTGCCCTCTATGCGCGCCACGGTTTTTCGGAATGCCCGCCCTATGCCGATTACAATCTCGACAAGAACTCCACTTTCATGTGGCGGGAGATTTGATAGATAATCTCCTCCCCCGTAAACGAGGGAGGAGTGCGTCACTGCTTCGTCTTCATCACTGTGAATTCGCCGGAGCGGATGCGCTCGGGCAGGCGCTCGCACATCACCGCCACTGGTTCTTCGCCATAGCTGGCGATCATGTCGGAGAGAGCGGCGAAAATCGCGGCAGTTGCTATGCAATCGGGATCAAGCCCATCATAGACCGCTTCTTCCCAGGCTTCGAGGATATAGCGCAGGGCAGCGTGTTTTTCTTGCTGCGTTAGCGCATGTGCTTGGAATGGCTTGTGAAGCATTGTCCGGGGGATTTTGTTGCGTCCGATGGTTACCATAGCAGAGGGCCGGGCCCCCGCGAGTCAGAGCTTAAAGGAAGGTTAACGGGCGAAGCGCAATTTGACTCAATCGGTTAGCAATTGCCGCGCCCGCATCACGGCTTCAGCATTCCCGAAAGCGAGATTAAGAGTCGTGATGGCTCGGAAGTCCAACCATTTGACCGCCATCACATCGCTTTGCGCCACGGCCTCGCCGGAAAAATAGTGTCCGGTCCAGCATGATATCAGATAGTGAACGCCCGGCCCCGCAAGATCGAAATCTTCAACATGGCGTTCCAGTCTGGCATTGACGCCCGTTTCTTCCATGAGTTCCCGAAGTGCGGCCTCTACCGCTGTCTCTCCAGCTTCGATCTTGCCGCCCGGCAATGCCCAGGAACCATGGCCGAATGTCTTGCCGCGCTGCACCAGCAACACCTCATCCCCGCGCCACACACAAGCAGACGCCGCCTTGATGATCGGCCTTGGAGTGTTAATCTCTTGCCCCATGTGCGGACTTTACAGTTTCAGGCGCGCGCCGGAAGAGGCGCTCACCCTTTTCAACTACATGGAACAGCCGGACTTCCCGCCGCGCCAATATGTGACGCCCGGAAGCCCCATCGCCATCGTACGGCAGGGCAGTGATGGCGCCAGGCATTTCGCTCTGGTGCGCTGGGGCTTCGTGCCCTCCTGGACCAAGGAAATCCTGCCAGGGAAGCCCTTGATCAACGCACGCGGCGAAAGCGTCCATGAGAAGCCCTCCTTTCGCAACGCCTTCCGGCGGCGGCGCTGCCTCATCCCCGCCGATGGTTTCTATGAATGGCAAGGCGATATCCCCGGCAAGAAGAAACCGTACTTCATCCACCGCCCCGATCATGGCCTCACGGCCTTCGCCGGAATCTGGGAACACTGGATGGGCAAGGATGGCTCGGAGCTGGAAACAGCGGCCATCATCACCACCAACGCCAATGTCCTTGTTGCAACCATTCATCCAAGGAGTCCGGTGGTGATCGCGCCGGAAGACTTTGCGCGCTGGCTCGATTGCCGCGACGAGGACACCACTGCAGCATTGACGATGCTTAAGCCTGCGCCTGATGACTATTTCGAAGTGGAACCGACGGTGATCCAGCGCTCTGCACCACCGCCGAAGCAACAAACTCCGCCATCAGGCGGTCAGATCGACCTACTCTAAAAGTATCGTCATTCCGTGCAAGCGATGCCGGCGCACGCCGGGAGCGCGCGACACGGAACCCCGCTTTGGCTGGTGCAAGCTGGGTTCCAGATTACCTGGCTCGCTTCGCTGCGCCATGTGTCTGGAATGGCGGTTTAGCTTCCCACCTGTCCCCTGTGCCGCAGAAACTGGTCTGCCAGCACAATTGCCATCATGGCCTCGCCCACGGGAACGGCGCGGATGCCGACACAAGGATCATGGCGGCCTTTGGTGATGACGTCTGACTCCTTGCCCGACTTGGTGATGGTCTGGCGTGGCGTGAGGATCGAGGAAGTTGGTTTCACCACAAAGCGCACCACCACATCTTGCCCCGTTGAAATGCCGCCGAGGATTCCGCCCGCATGGTTCGACTGGAACTCCGCCTTGCCATGGCGCATGCGGATCTGGTCGGCGTTTACTTCGCCCGACAAGGCCGCCGCGCCAAAACCCGCGCCGATCTCCACGCCCTTCACCGCATTGATGCTCATCATGGCGGTCGCAAGTTCAGAGTCGAGCTTGGCATAGAGCGGCGCGCCCCAGCCGGCCGGAACGCCCGAGGCCGTGACTTCGATCACCGCGCCGCAGGAAGAGCCCGCCTTGCGCACCCCATCGAGATAGGCTTCCCACGCCTTCGCCGCCTTGGCATCGGGACAGAAGAAGGGATTGTTGTCGATCTCCGCATCGTCCCAGTTCTTGCGGTCAATGTGTTCCGTTCCCATCTGCACCAGTGCGCCACGGATGCGGACATTAGGGATCACCTTCCGCGCCACCGCACCAGCAGCCACACGGCAGGCGGTCTCGCGCGCGCTAGACCTTCCGCCACCGCGATAATCGCGCAGACCATATTTCGCGTCATAGGTGAAATCGGCATGGCCGGGGCGGTAGGTTTCCTTGATCTCGCTATAGTCCTTGGAGCGCTGGTCCACATTCTCGATCATCAGCATGATCGGCGTGCCGGTAGTAACGCCACCTCCCGTGCGTTCATCCTCGAAAATGCCGGAGAGGATTTTCACCGTGTCCGGTTCCTGGCGCTGGGTGGTGAAGCGGCTCTGGCCGGGCCTGCGCTTGTCGAGGAAAGCCTGGATTTCCCCAGCCGTCAGCCTGAGGCCGGGCGGGCAGCCATCGACAACCACGCCAATCGCCGGCCCATGGCTCTCGCCAAAGGTCGTGATGCGGAAGAGATGGCCGAAAGTGTTGTGCGACATGGAGCTCTATTCTTTCCCCCTCCCCCTTGTGGGGAGGGCAGGGGTGGGGGTCTGGTGGTGGCGCAGAAATTCAAACGAACAAGATGTTTGAATTCCGTGCGACCCCCACCCTTTATCCCTCCCCACAAGGGGGAGGGAGCAACTCACTATTCGCTGCGTGAATTAAACCTGACCATCCTCAGCGTCAAACCAGTCGATTTGACAGTTCTCCAGGCGGCAGTAGGCGCCCTGCGGCGTTTTGAGATTGACGATGTCGCTTGGTCCAAGTCCCGCAATCGCGCCCATCAGGCAGCGCCCGACTGCTCCGTGGGAGATGACTAGGGTAGGGCGTGTCAGCGTGGCGCGCCATTCGTTCACGCGGGCAACGCCGTCCTCATAACTCTCGCCGCCTTCCGGCCGCCAATAATAACGGGCCTCCGCATCGGCAGGATAGACGGGCGATGCCTTGAGTTCCCAGAAGGGCTTTCCTTCCCAGATGCCGAAACCAAGCTCGCGCACTCGTGGTTCCAGTCCGCCAAGTGTCTTGCCCAAAGCTGCGCGAATGTACTCCGCGGTCTGGAACGCGCGCCTTTGCGGACTTGTGATGATCTGGAAATCGCGCCACTCGGGTTTGCGGAAAGCAAAAAGCTCCGCCACGGCCTTTGACTGCGCGTGGCCTCGCTCATTCAATTCCGTATCGATGGAACCCTGGATCAGGCCCTGCCTGTTCCAATCCGTTTCGCCATGGCGCACGAAAGTGATGGGAAGCGCCGGATCAATCATCCTTGTTGAGCGTCATGTCCGGCGCAGTCGGCACTTTCATGCCGACAATATTGTAGCCCGAGTCGACATGATGGATTTCGCCTGTGACGCCCCGCGACAAATCCGAGAGAAAATACATGCCGGCATCGCCCACCTCTTCAATGGTGACAACGCGGCGGAGCGGCGAATTATATTCGTTCCAGCGCAGGATATAGCGAAAGTCGCCGACGCCCGATGCCGCCAGGGTCTTGATCGGCCCTGCGGAGATGGCATTGACGCGGATGTTTTTCTCGCCGAGGTCGGCGGCCATGTAGCGCACCGAACATTCCAGCGCCGCCTTGGCAACACCCATGACATTGTAGTGCGGCATCCACTTCTCAGCGCCGAAATAGGTGAGGGTCAGCATGGAACCGCCATCGCTCATCAGCTTTTCGGCGCGCTGCGCCACCGCCGTGAAACTGTAGCACGAGATGAACATGGTCTTGTTGAAGTTCTCGGCCGTTGTATCCACATAACGGCCCTGCAACTCGTCCTTGTCGGAAAAGGCGATGGCATGGACGAGGAAATCAAGCTTGCCCCATTTCTCCTTGATCTCGGCGAAGGTGGCGTCAACTGAGGCCATGTCGGTGACATCGCAGGGCACCACCATTGTGGAACCGGCTTCCGCGGCCAGCGGCTCGACGCGTTTCTTCAGCGCATCGCCTTGATAGGTGAAAGCCAGTTCCGCCCCATGATCGGCGCAAGACTTGGCAATGCCCCAGGCGATGGAGCGGTTATTGGCAACGCCCATGATGAGCCCGCGTTTGCCGGCCATGATGCCTGTGCTTGCACCCATGATATCTCCAATGTTCCCGATTTTTCCGCCCTATCGCACAGGGGAGGTCCGCCGTCCACAAGCCATCTGTAACTGGTCCCCAACTATAATTCCGCAATGGCGCTATCTGCTGGGCGGAGGCCCGCCTATAGTGGCCGGATGAACCTCAGCGATCTTTCGACCATCACCGCTGCCCTTGGCTTTACCGAGCGCAAGGACCCTTTCGTGCTTTTCCGCGAGTGGATGGCCGATGCCGAAAAGTCCGAGCCCAACGACCCCAATGCCATGGCGCTGGCAACCGTCGATGACGAGGGTCTGCCCAATGCGCGCATGGTGCTGCTCAAGGATTTCGACGAGAAGGGCTTTGTCTTCTACACCAATTTCGAAAGCCAGAAGGGCCAGGAAATTTTGGCGACCGGCAAGGCGGCATTGATGTTCCACTGGAAGTCTCTGCGCCGTCAGGTGCGGGTGCGGGGGGTGACCGAACAGGTGACGGACGCCGAGGCTGACGCCTATTTCAAGTCAAGGCCACGCGACTCGAAGATCGGTGCCTGGGCCTCCAAACAGTCTAGGCCACTGACGGCGCGCTTTGAGCTGGAGACGGCGGTTGCCGTGAACACCGCCCGTTTCGGCATCGGTGATGTACCACGCCCGCCCTATTGGTCAGGCTTCCGCGTGAAGCCGCTTTCCATCGAATTCTGGCACGACCGGCCCTTCAGGCTTCACGACCGGGTGGTCTTCCGCCGCGAAAGCCCCGATGGCGCCTGGAGCAAGGCGAAGCTATACCCCTGATCCATGACGGATTCCCGCAAGACCCTGATCCTCACCGGCGCCTCGCGCGGCATCGGCCATGCCACCGCAAAGCGCTTCTCGACCGCGGGCTGGCGCGTCATCACCTGTTCGCGCCATGCCTTCCCGGAGGACTGCCCCTGGGATGCGGGGCCGGAAGACCACATCGTCGTCGATCTCGCCACATCGGATGACACGCACCGTGCCATCGCCATCATGCGCGAAAAGCTGAAAGCGCATGGCGGCAAGCTCGACGCGCTGGTGAACAATGCCGCCGTCAGCCCGAAACTGGCGGGTGGCGCGCGTATGAACTCCCTCGATTCAAGCGAAGACAACTGGAAGACAGTCTTCCAGATCAATTTCTTTGCCCCGATCATGCTGGCCCGCGGATTGCTTGAGGAATTGAAGGCGGCAAGGGGCGCGGTGGTGAACGTCACCTCCATCGCTGGCTCGCGCGTTCATCCCTTTGCCGGAGCGGCTTATTCCACCTCCAAGGCGGCGCTCGCCTCATTGACGCGCGAAATGGCCCATGATTTCGGCCCCCATGGCGTGCGTGTGAACGCCATCTCGCCGGGCGAAATTGAAACCTCCATACTTTCTCCGGGTACCGAGAAAATCATTCCGCAGATTCCGCTGCACCGTTTGGGCCAGCCCGAGGAGGTGGCAAAAGCCATCTATTTCCTCTGCACCGACGCTTCATCCTATGTGAACGGCGCCGAACTTCACATCAACGGCGGCCAGCATGTCTAACAAGAACTTCCGTCCTGAAACCATTGCCGCCCATGCCCTGACCTCGACCGACCCCGCAACGGGCGCCGTGGTGCCGCCCATCCATCTCGCCACCACTTTTGCTCGCGATGAAAACTACGACACGCTGATTCCATCCGACTATCAGCGTAATGGTTCACCGACACTGTTTCAGGCGGAAGCGGTGATCGCCGCATTGGAGCAGGGCAAGGAATGCCTGCTTTATCCTTCCGGCATGGCGGCCATCTTCGCGCTGATTGAGACAGTGTCCGTT
>JAIBJH010000262.1 GCA_020029455.1 Hyphomicrobiales bacterium | reverse complement strand
TGATTCGGAGGTTTCGCCCGGAGCGCACCGAGTGATGGCAGGCGAAGGTTGCCAGCACATGGTTGAGCTTTTCCTCGACCGCCGAAATCTGACCCAGTTCCTGGAGGTCATCGGCGATGTTGCGCAGAAGTGCAGGAATATTGCCGCCGCCCAGGGCCGCGGGCACTTCGCGCACAATCACAGCGTTCTCGCCAAACCCTTCTACCGTCAATCCCGCCTTTGCCAGGAGTTCGGCCACGGAGAGCACCTGCGCGGTGGTGTTGCCGTCAAGGTCAACAACCTGCGGCACCAGCAGCGGCTGGGTGATGATGCCCTGCCCTTGGCGCTCGCGCTTCAGGCGTTCATAGACGATGCGTTCGTGCGCGGCGTGTTGGTCCACCAGGATGAAGCCCTGTTCCGTCTGCGCCACGATGTAGTTTCCGTGGAGCTGCGCCCGCGCCAGCCCCATCGGATAATCCGCCGCCGCCATTTCCTCCACAGGTGCGGAGGCAAACGGCATTTGCATGCCGAAAGCCGTTTGCGCCTGTTCGGCAAATGATGTTCCAAAATCAGGACGGAATGCCGTCATGGTATCCCGCGCCGCCACTGTCGAGGACTTCTGCCCCGGCTGCACCAGGGCCCGCTTGATGGCCGAAACGATGAGTGAGCGGACGAAACCTGAATCGCGGAAGCGCACTTCCGTCTTGGCGGGGTGAACGTTCACATCAACGCGGTCAGCAGCACAGCTGATGAACAGCACCACCGCCGGAAACCTTCCGCGCGGCATGACATCGGCATAAGCACCGCGAATGGCCCCGGCGATCAGCTTGTCCCTTACGGGCCTGCCATTGACCACGGCATATTGCAGCGTTCCCTGGGCGCGCGAATAGGTGGGCAATCCGGCGAAGCCCTCAATGCTTACGTCTTCGTTGCCATGATGGACGGGTACTGCGTTGTCCATGAAGTCGCGCCCCATCAGGCGCGATATGCGTGCGGACCTTTCTTCACCTGCTGGCAGGTTCAGCCATTGGCGATCCTCGGAGGCAAAGGTGAAACCGACTTCGGCATGCGACAGCGCCAGCCTTCTCACGACCTCTAGCGCCTCGGCCGTTTCGCTGCGATCGGCTTTCAGGAACTTGAGGCGGGCGGGCGTGGCATAGAACAGGTCCCGCACCTCAACTTCCGTTCCCATTGCGATAGCTGCCGGTTGCACAGCAACCTGCCCGCCTCCCTCCAGCAGCAGGCGGTGGGCATCGACCGATCCCTTCCTCAGTGTACTGATGGAAATCCGCGACACGCTACCGATTGACGGCAGTGCTTCACCACGGAAACCCAGCGAGGCAATGCGGATCAGATCATCATCGGGCAGTTTGGAGGTGGCGTGGCGCTCCACCGCCAGCACAAGCTCCTCCGCCGTCATGCCCGAGCCATTGTCGGTGATGCGGATCAGTGATTTGCCGCCGCCCCTGAACACCACGTCAATTTGTGAAGCACCGGCATCGATTGCGTTCTCGACCAGTTCCTTGACCACGCTGGCGGGCCGCTCAATGACTTCGCCCGCAGCGATGCGGTTAATGGTGGATTGCGGAAGCCTTCGGATTCGCATGGGCGCCAGTCTAGCGGCTGGCAGCGCCTGGTCTCAACGCTTACTGGTCGGACCAGATGTTGCCCATGTTGAAAACCGTGCCGTACTTCGGGTTCTGCTGCTTCTTGCGCTGCAGGATGGCGGCCTTGAGTTCCGCCTTCAGTTCCCATTCTTCCTTTTTGGTGCCGTCGGGCTTGAGCTTGGAGATGCCGTACTGATCGTAAATATCACCCTGTTGGCCATTGAGCGAAGCCTGTTGGCCGCGGGTGACCTGGCCGGGTGCGGCGGGTTTCAGGGCGGGCGGTGATTCTTCGCCATAGATGCTGTCATCGGCAACCGATGCAGTCTGATAGGTCCCGGATCCAGTGCCGGGCGCTGGCAGCGAAAGATCCGGCGGCAGGGCAAGGTTATTGCCCACCTGGACATTGTTGCTTGGAACGACACTGGCCTTGCTGTTCAACAGGCTGCCGGAACAGCCAGCCAGCGCCACGGCCAAAGCCATGGCAATCGAAGCCCTCGTGATGGAATCTGTCTTCATTAGCCTTCCCTGTGCCCAATTTCCGGCAAAACCATGGCGGCCCTAGCCACTCTTCTCGTTCCCGCCGGAAAACAAACCATCATAGAGCAACAAGGCCACCCCGGCAACGATGGCAATATCGGCAGCGTTAAAGACGTACCAGTTCCAGTTGCCCCAGTGGAGCAATACAAAATCGGCAACCGCGCCGTGCAGGATGCGGTCCATGGCGTTGCCGATGGCCCCGCCGATGATGATTCCGATGGTGGCTGCCTGGAGCGGATGCCTCACCCGCGCCAGCCAGGCCACCAGGAACGCGCTGATAACGAGACTTAGTCCGATGAGTACTTCCTGGACACGGGTTTCGAGCAGCCCATAGGACACGCCCTTGTTCCAGGCCATGACCAGATCCATGAAGGGTGTGATCTGAATGGGGCCGCGCTCGTCGAGATTGACAATGCGGAGGATCCAGAATTTAGAAAGCTGATCGAAGGCGAAGGTCAGCGCGGCCAGAAGCAGGCCGAGTTTCGTCAGTGGGCCGATGAATGCGATCTTCAAATGACCGTCATCCTGGCGAAAGCCGGGACCTCCTGAAGCGGTTGGGTGGCGGTGCTCACACCGTCCTGCCAAATCGGGTCTGCCATTCGCGCACGGCTTCTGCATCGCGTAGCGTGATGTCTGGGAAGTCCTTGTCCTTGCCGATGTCCTTGGAGATTTTCCAAGAGCGTGCGCATTTCGCGCCTTCCGCTTTTTTGAATACGACGGCAACGTTTCTCACATCATCTGCTCGGAAAGCGTCAGCAGGACCATCGCCACCCTGCACCGTAATGCCGGATGTTATGCAGACCTCCGCGAAATCAATGCTTTCAACGGGTGCTAGTGCTGTTGAATTGGCTCCGATATAGACTTCTGGAGCTGCTTCCAACGAAGATCCAATTGTCTTTTTTGCACGTTCAATTTCAAGCGCACCTGTAACAGCGCGACGAACTTCACGGATCGAATCCCATTTTTGAGCCAAATGATCGTTACGCCATTCATCAGGCGCTTTGGCAAACTGCATGAGATGCACTGACGAGCCTTCGCCGCCGAAGCGCTGCAGCCACACCTCCTCCATGGTGAAGACGAGGATCGGCGCCCACCAGGTGGTGAGGCAATGGAACAGTTGATCGATGACCGAGCGGCAGGAGCGGCGCTTGAGGCTCGACCAGGGATCGCAATAGAGCGCATCCTTGCGGATGTCGAAATAGAAGGCCGAGAGATCGGCATTCATGAATTGCGTCAATGCTGCAAAAATGCGCTTGTAGTCATAGACCTTGTAGGCCGCTGTGACGAGCTGATCCAATTCCCAGAGCTTGTGCAGGATGTAACGCTCAAGCTCCGGCATGTCCTTGCAATGGACCTGCTCCCAATCCTTCAAGCCATCGAGCGCACCCAGCATGTAGCGGAAGGTGTTGCGGAGCTTGCGATAGGCCTCGGTGTTGGACTTTATGATCTCGGGGCCGATGCCGATGTCGTCGGAATAATCGGACGAAGCGACCCAGAGGCGCAGAATGTCCGCGCCGGAATTCTTGATCACATCCTGAGGCGCCACGACATTGCCGAGCGACTTCGACATCTTGCGGCCGTCCTCGCCCATGATGAAGCCGTGGGTCAGCACCTG
>JAIBJH010000064.1 GCA_020029455.1 Hyphomicrobiales bacterium | reverse complement strand
TTGCCTCCAGGCCGGTTTCCGATGCACTGTCTGCCATGATTACTTGCCGCGCGGTGGAGGCGGCTGGGGCTGAACCAGCAGCATTTTCTTGGGCAATTTCTCGACAATCGCCATGCGGATGTCACTGCTGACAAAGACTCCGTCGAAGACATGCTGGGTATAGCCGCGCAGGTCGAAGTCGAGCGAAAGCTGTGAAATCCGCGAAAGCTGCACGACCGGCGCGGGATGGCGCATCACCTTGGGGTGGTCTTGGGCAATCTTCAGCAACGTCTCCTGCACGAACTTCGGATCAGTGCCATGGGTCACGGAGACGGGCACGGTAAACCTTCCTACGGTGTCCCGATGGGTCCAGTTCAACACTGCATCGCTGATGAGATTTGAATTCGGAACAATGATGGTGGCATTGTCGAAAGTCTCTATTTCCGTGGCTCGCACATTGATCTTCTTGACCACACCCTCGCCAGCCTTGGTCACAACCCAATCGCCCACACGCATCGGCCGTTCGGCAAGGAGGATAAGGCCCGAGACAAAATTGTTAACGATGGACTGCAGGCCAAGACCGATACCGACACCAAGGGCACCGGCAATGAGCGCCACATTGGAGAAATCGACACCGGTTGCTGTCAGGGCAAGTATTGCTGCGAGAATGTAGCCGGCATAGCTCGTCGCGGAATGGATCGAGTTGCGCACACCCGGGTCGAGTTGGGTGTCTCTCAGAACGCGAAATTCAAGCCATTTTGAGATGTAACGTGTCAGCAGCACACCGACGACGAGTACGGTCACTCCGATGGCGAGCGCAACCGGCGAAACCGAGATGCTGCCGATGCTGAAGCCATCTCGCACGGCAGCTAATATGCTGTAAGTGTCAAAGAGGACGTCCGTCCACATCCCGATGAGGATGACCACCGCCACAACCGTCAGGACCACGTCCGCCATCGTCCGCAGGAGAAGGGCGGTGCGTGCGATGGCCGATTCCGTCCAGCCGAAGAACCGCCGCAGCAATTGTCCGGGGCCGCTGTTCGGCTCGGCCATGGCGAGACAGAACGCGTTTAACAGGGCGTGGAGCGTTCCAAGTGCCACCACAAGCAGAAGTGAACTCAACAGATTGCTTGCGACAAAGTAGGAGAAGGCGACAAAACCAAAGACCAGCGCCAAGGCTGCAATCATGAGCAGCAGCCAGATCAGCGGCATCAGGCGCAGCGTCCAGACCAGGAAGTACGGAGTTTGCCCGTCCGTCAGACCCCTGGCGGCTTCACGACGAACGAGGTGCAGGGCCGAAGCCAGCAGGAGGATGAGCAGTAAGGCAACGACGGCAGAGTGGCCAACGACATAGCTGACCGGCAGATTGAAAGTACTTGCGAGCTGCTGCAGGTTGTCACCGGTTTCGTCAACAAATGAGGCGAGGCCGGCCAGGACCGGTAATGTGCGCGCGGCCTGTTCGCCAACAGCCACCAGGCGTCTTTCCGGCCGGCCGGGGGAGCAGACGACATAAAGAAGGCCGGCGCTCATGATGGCGCTCGCCACGCCACTGAAAACTGCCCGGAACGCCGTCTCCGTCGAGCCCGGAAGATAGCCCGCAGTGGCGAGAGCCACATTCAACAGGATCAAGCCCACGACGGCTGCGAGAACAAACTTGACCCCTCCCCAAACGGCGGTCCAGAGCTTGAACAGCGCCGTCATGTCTTCCGGTCTTCCGGCGATTGGGGGTGCGAGGCCGGAGAACAGGATGGGCAGGATGCGGTTGGTGATGAGCCAGAGCAGAAGCATGCCTGCCGGGAAGATGATCAGCGATAACGGCTGCGAGATTGATGTGCGGGTCAGCCAGCTCGCACGCATGCGCTGCATCGCGATATCGGCAAAGTTGCTGGCGCCCGAGAGGACATCCCACCACAGGCGCGGATCGAGGATCGAACGCTCGAAGGCAAAGATGCGTTGCAGAAATTGCTCACGTTGCAGCTCGGTCAGGCGCGCCTCGGCCTGTTCCGCCTCGAGCGCCATGAGGTCAAATTGCTTGCGCAGGCCTTGCAGGCGATCGAGCTGGCCCGTCAGCAATAAACGCTTCTGGGCAATGGACTGCGGTTCACTCTTGCCGGGTTCCGGCAGTGGTCCAAGCTCTTCGACCTGCTTGGTTACCTCTGCCAAAGACCCGTCCATTTTTTGCCCGGCTTCCTTTGCCTTTGCCCGAATATCCGAAAGGCCGGCACGGTCCGCCTGGACAGCTTCACGGGTGGAGGTATTCCGCGGCAGGAGCGTGAGTTTGCGCAGTTCGACCTGCAGCTGCACGGCATTGGTTTCGAGTTGCCGGATGAGCGCTTCGTCAGCGGCATTGGCCGGGATGAGCGCGGCCAAAAGCCAGATGGTTAACAGCGCGATCTGAAGCAGGACGCGGGTCATGCCCTCACTCTAGACCAATCGGCTTTGGACAACAGCCGCTTCGATAAACGAGGCAAACAGAGGATGCGGTTCGAAGGGCTTGGATTTCAGTTCCGGATGATATTGCACGCCGATGAACCAGGGATGGTCTGGATACTCCACCGTTTCTGGCAGAAGGCCATCGGGAGACATGCCGGCAAAGCGCAAACCAGCCTTTTCCAACCTTTCGCGGTAGGCGGTGTTCACCTCATAGCGGTGGCGGTGACGTTCCGAAATATGGGTGTCGCCATAGATCTCCGCGATATGGCTGCCTTTGGTTAACGTCGCATCATAAGCGCCAAGTCGCATGGTGCCGCCCATGTCACCGCCGGCTTTCCGGATTTCCAGTTCGTTGCCCTTCATCCATTCGGTCATGGTACCGACCACGGGTTCTGCTGTCTGTCCGAACTCCGTGGAGCTTGCCTTGGCAATGCCGCAGAGATTGCGAGCGGCCTCGATGCAGGCCATCTGCATGCCGAAGCAGATGCCGAAATAAGGCACCTTGCGCATGCGGGCAAAGGCGGCCGCCTTGATCTTGCCTTCTGAGCCGCGCTCTCCGAATCCACCTGGCACGAGAATGCCATGCACGCCCTCGAGGAAGGGCGCGGGATCCTCATTCTCGAAGACCTCGCTCTCGATCCATTCGAGATTGACCTTCACGCGATTGGCGATGCCACCATGGATCAAGGCTTCCTTGAGAGACTTGTAGGCATCGAGCAAACCCGTGTACTTGCCCACCACTGCAATGTTGACCTCGCCCTCGGGATGGGTGATGCGCTGCATGATCTCGGTCCAGCGCGAGAGATCGGGCTTGGCTGCCGGGGTGATACCGAAAGCGTCCAGCACTTCCTGATCAAGGCCCTCAGCATGGTAAGCGCGTGGCACGTCATAAATATTGCCGACATCGAGCGCCTGGATGACGGCAGATAGCCTAACGTTGCAGAAAAGCGCAATCTTGCGCCGCTCATTGACAGGGATTTCCCGGTCGGCGCGGCACAAAAGAATATCCGGCTGAATGCCGATGGAACGAAGCTCTTTCACGGAATGCTGCGTGGGTTTGGTTTTCAGTTCACCGGCTGTCGGAATATAGGGCAACAGCGTCAGGTGAATGTAGATGCATGAGCCACGTGGTTGTTCCTGGCCGAACTGTCGGATCGCTTCAAGGAACGGCAGGCCTTCAATGTCGCCAACGGTGCCGCCGATTTCCACAAGCACGAAATCGAAGCCGCCATTCCCGGTGCCGATGAATTCCTTGATGGCATCAGTGACATGGGGAATCACCTGCACCGTGCCGCCAAGGAAATCGCCGCGCCGTTCCTTGGCGATGATCTCCTGATAGATGCGGCCCGTTGTGATGTTGTCATCCTTGTTGGCGTGGCGGCCGGTGAAACGCTCATAGTGGCCGAGATCGAGATCGGTTTCCGCACCGTCGTCAGTGACGAAAACTTCGCCATGCTGATACGGGCTCATGGTTCCCGGATCGACGTTCAAATAGGGATCAAGTTTTCGCAGCCTCACCTTGAAACCACGGGCCTGCAGCAGCGCACCTAACGCTGCCGATGCCAGACCTTTGCCAAGGGAAGAAACCACGCCGCCGGTAATGAAGATGTATCGCGCCATGGGAGCCCCTCATAGCCAGCCCCGGCCAAGATTCGAAGCAGGAAATCACCGCATGGGAAATGGCTGTGGATAGCCCGTGAAACATCACAACAAGTCCTGCGAAAGTTGAAGACTTTCGCGATAAGGACTTGTTCCAACCTATTGACTTAGCACGATTCCTTGTCGGCAAGCCCAGCGGGCTTGCCGGGAAGCGCGCGATGTTTCACAGGCTATTACAATGCGGAAAATCAGTTGTTTGTGGGGACTTGCGGCGTTGTGGGCTGGGTGCCCTGGCCGCCCGTGCCCTGCCCGAGGTTGGGCAGCAGGCCGCCGCCGGACTGCCCGTCACCGGAGGCTGGCTGGCCCTGCTCCGCCGCAGGCGCATCACCGAAGACAGATGTGGGCGCCGTCTTGCGGGTCGCCAACACGGTGAGGGCAATGGAGGTTGCGAAGAAGCAAACCGCAAGAAAAGCGGTGCCGCGCGTCAGGCCATTGCCCACGCCACGGGCCGAAAAGAGATTGCCGCCACCTGCCCCGCTGCCGCCGATGCCCAAGGCACCTCCTTCCGACTTTTGCAAAAGGATGAGGCCGATGAGCAGCACCGCGATGATGAGGTGGATGACGAGGATGACGTTGAGAATACCTTGCATGGCAGGTTCCGGAACAGTGATTTGAGGTTGGCGGCGATTTAGCGGTTATGTGGGGGCGATGCAACCGCCCGGCAAGGGGCTCATTCGGCCCTCAATTCATAGCGGAAGGTGCAGCATGGCGCGCCTTCCATGATGGTCTGCTTGCGCTCCAGCTTGAGGCGTGGATCGTAGCCCTCGCAGAAGCTGCCATCGCGGTTGCAGGACAGAAGGTGGCCAATTTTGCCAAGCCCCATGGCTTTATAGGTCTCGGCATAGCGGCAGCGTGTGACGTTGAAATCAAAGCGCGTGCCCGAGGCTTCTAGCACATCGATTTCGAGCGAACCATTTTGTGTCCACAGATCGAAGAGTTGCACGAAGCCGGCAAGCGTCGGCTTTCCCTCCGGCTCCCGTGATGCAAAGGCTTTGCCTTCGGCAATGGCGGCTTTCCTGATTGCGGCGTCGAGAATGGAGTTGGCTTTCTCCTCGCCGACTTGTGCCACCATCTCCGCATAGATGGGGCCGATGACCTCTGCCTGGAGCTTCCGTTTCAGAAGAACGGGAACATCAAGCGAAGTTTCGGCCATCACATATAGGCCTTGATGATGCCGATGAAGTCAGCGGCTTTCAGGCTGGCGCCGCCGACCAGTGCACCGTTGACGTTGGCAGCCGACATGAGTTCTGTGGCATTGGAAGGTTTCACTGATCCGCCATAGAGGATGCGGGTTTTGCCGCCCTCCTCGCCCATGGCTTTGTTCAGTTCGGTGCGAATGTGGGTGTGGGCCTCGGCCACCTCCGCAGTTGTCGGCGTAAGGCCGGTGCCGATGGCCCAGACGGGTTCATAGGCCACCACCGTATTGCTTGCCATCGCGCCTTCCGGGATAGAGCCTTTGATCTGACTCGTCAGCACACTGAGGGTCTTGTCACCCTTGCGTTCATCCAGTGTTTCACCAATGCAGATGATGGCGATGATCCCGGCGCGGTGCGCGGCCTTGGCCTTGGCTGCGACAGTGGCATCGGTTTCCTTGTGGTTCGTGCGGCGCTCGGAGTGGCCGACGATCACATGAGTTGCGCCGGAGTCTTTCAGCATTTCGGCTGAAATGTCGCCAGTATGGGCACCTGACGCAGCAGCATGGCAATCCTGCCCGCCCACCCTGATGCGTGAGCCCTTGAGCACACCTTTGACGCGGCGGATCAAGGTCGCCGGCGGGCAGACCAGGATGTCACATTTCGTTTTCACATCCCGCATCATCCCAGCAAGTAGGCGCGGTTCACGCACCATGGCTGTCGTGCCGTTCATCTTCCAGTTTCCCGCCACCAGCGGCTTGATTGTCGTGCCTTCGGTCATGCCTTTGCCCCTCATTTTGACGGCTTTCTAGACCGATTTCCAAGGCCAAGGGAACTCCAAATTGGCGCTACCCCTCCTCCGGGGGTCATGATAAATGCCCCGCCTGAATCAAACATTTGCCCGGACCCCGAGACGCTCGTCATGATGGAAACCCTGCGAAACGCCGCCAAGAGCCTCGTTGCCAAGATTCTGCTTGGCCTTCTTGTGCTGAGCTTTGCTGTTTGGGGCATTGGGGACATGTTCAGAGGCTTTCAGGCGGCTGACCTTGCCACGGTCGGCGAGAGTGCCATTTCGAGCGAAGCGTTCCGGGTCCAGCTCAATCAAACGATGCAGCGCATGACCCAGCAGACCGGCCAGCAGGTGACGCTGGAGGATGCGCGCAAGATTGGCCTGCCGCAGCAGATTCTCGACCGCATGATTGCCCAGGCGGCCATTGATGACTTGGGCGAAAAACTTCAGCTCCATGTTTCCAACAACGCGATCATCGCGGAAGTGCAGGCCAACAAGGCATTCCACAATGCGCAGGGCCAATTCGATCCACAGCGCTTCCGGATCGTTTTGCAGCAGAACGGCCTCACTGAAGAAGGTTTCCTTGCCTCCGAGAGGCAGGCCAGATTGCGGGCGGCGATTGCTGGTGCGGCGGCCAATGGTCCAACAGTTTCCGCCACGCTGCTGCAGGCCATGCTGCAATACCGTGATGAAACACGGGATGCGCGCTACTTCACATTCTCAGTGAGCGAGGCCGATGTTCCGGCGCCAACCGATGCGGATCTGAAAAAGCAGTATGAATTGACGCCCGCCGCCTACACTGCACCGGAATACCGATCCATTGTTGTGATGAAGGTGGAGCCCAGCGATCTAGCCGGGAAGCTGCAAACCACGGATGCCGAGGTCCAGGAATATTACGCCGCACACATGCCGAACTACTTCACACCGGAGAAGCGCACCATCATTCAGGTCTCCTTTCCAGACGTTGCCAAGGCGGAAGCCGCCAAGGCGCGCATCGACAAGGGCGAGGACATTCTCACCATCGCCAAGGAGATGGGCATGAAGGAGGCTGACATCACCTTCACCGATTGGACGAAGGACAAGTTCCTTGATCCAGCTATCGGTAATGCGGCCTTCGCGCTTGCCCAGGGGCAGGTCTCAGCGCCCGTAAAGGGTACGCTCAATACCGCGCTGCTCAAGGCCGTTGCGGTGTCGCCTGAAAAGCAGGCTAAACTGGAGGAAGTGAAAGACAAGGTGCGCGTCACCGTGCAACTGGAAAAGGCGCGGGACGAGATACAGGCCGTTTTTGACTCTGTGGAGGATGCCCGCGCCCAGCAGACGAAGTTCGAGGATATTGCCTCCAGGGCGGGTATTCCAATTCTTGTCATTCCAGCCATCAGTCAGGACGGCCGTGACCCTTCGGGCGCCGATATTACCATCCCCAACAAGGAGGAAGTGCTGAGAGCCGTCTATGCCAGCGATGCCGGCGTTGAGAATGACGCCATCTCGTACAACGAAGGTTACATTTGGTATGAAGTACGCGGCGTGACGCCTTCCGCCGTGAAGCCTCTGGACCAGGTGAAGGATGCAGTGCGCGCCGACTATGTGGCCGCCAAGTTGCGAACGCTTGCCTCGGACAAGGCGAAAGCGATGATCGAAAAGGCCGGCAGCAACACCAAGCTTGAAACCTTGGCCACCGAAAACAATGCCACGATCCAAACGGCCACCGTAATGAAACGCAATCAGGTGTCGGAAGCCTTTGATGGCGTCGCCACCATGGCGCTCTTTTCTTCGCCTCCAGGCGCTCTCACCTGGGCGCTAGAAGGTGATGGCAAGTCCGCCCGCGTCATCGAGGTTGGCAAGTCGACAGTGCCAGCTTTCTCTGCGGTCTCCGTTGCTTCCAAGGAAGTCCTTGACTTCGTGCGGCCCGGCCTTTCGCAGGATTTTGAGACCCAATTCATCAAGGCCGTGCGCGGACATGCGCAGGTCTCCATCAACGAAGAGCTTTGGCGACAGATCAGCAGCGCTACCACCTCGCCCTGATCCATGTTCATCAAAGTGACTTCGTGCCATGACATACCAACCTGACTACGACAATTTCCGAGCCGCCTATGAGCGCGGAGAAGCGCAGATCGTCTCCACGCGGCTTGTCGCCGATCTCGAAACGCCGGTTTCTGCCATGCTCAAGCTGGCGCGCAATGCCCGCTATTCCTTCCTGCTGGAATCGGTAGAAGGCGGCGCGGTTCGCGGCCGCTATTCCATCATCGGCCTCAACCCGGACATCATCTGGAAAGTTGAAGGTGCCAAGGCTTCACTCAACCGCAAGGCTTTGGCCGATCCCGATGGGCCGTTTGCAGGCGAAAGCACCGATGCGCTGACGTCACTACGCAACTTGCTGGGCGAAAGCCAGATCAAACTGCCAGAGGATGCACCGCCTATGGCAGCGGGCGTTTTCGGTTACATGGGCTATGACTGCGTGCGGCTGATGGAGCACTTGCCGGATGTTAATCCGGACGTGCTTGGACTGCCGGACGGGATCATGATCCGTCCGACGGTCATCTCCATCTTTGACGGCGTGAAGGATGAAGTGACCATCACTTCACCCGCCTATGTCGAGAAGGGTATAACGGCCAAAGCAGCCTATGCCCGGGCCTGTGAGAGGATTTCCGATGTGGTCGATGCTCTCGACCGGCCGCTCGACATGTCACTCCGGGAAAACGACACGCCGCCAATCAAGGCCCAAACTTCCAACACCACGCCTGAAGAATACAAGGCGATGGTGCTGAAGGCGAAGGAATACATCGCGGCGGGTGACATCTTCCAGGTGGTTTTGTCGCAGCGTTTCGAGACGGAATTCACGCTCCCGCCCTTCTCGCTCTACCGCTCCCTGCGGCGGGTCAATCCCTCGCCGTTCCTCGTCTATCTGAACTTCGACAAATTCTCAGTGGTGTGTTCCAGCCCGGAAATTCTGGTGCGGGTGCGCGATGGAAAGGTAACGATCCGACCCATTGCGGGAACGCGGCCCCGCGGGGCCACGCCAACCCGTGACAAGGAACTGGCCGATGAATTGCTGGCCGATCCGAAGGAACGGGCCGAACACCTAATGCTGCTCGATCTTGGCCGGAATGACGTAGGCCGTGTCGCCGAAATCGGATCCATCAAGGTGACGGATAAGTTCATCCTCGAATACTACAGCCAGGTGATGCATATCGTCTCCAATGTCGAAGGAAAGCTCGATAGAAAGCATGACGTGATCGATGCATTGGTGGCGGGGTTCCCTGCTGGCACCGTGTCGGGCGCGCCCAAGGTCCGCGCCATGGAAATCATCGACGAGTTGGAAAGGCACAAGCGCGGCGTCTATGCTGGCTGTGTGGGCTATTTCTCGGCCGACGGTGAAATGGACACCTGCATCGTTTTGCGCACCGCCATCGTGAAGGACGGCAAGATGTATGTGCAGGCGGGTGCGGGCATCGTGGCCGACAGCAACCCGGAGAGCGAGCACGTCGAGTGCATCAACAAGGCCAAGGCCCTGTTCCGGGCTGCTGAAGAAGCGGTGCGTTTTGCCGGCCGTGTCGGGAGGGGACAATGATCATCCTCATCGACAACTATGACAGCTTCACCTGGAACCTGTATCATTTCCTGGGCGATCTCGGCGCCGAGACGGTGGTCCACCGCAATGACAAGATCAGCGTTGGACAAGTGATGTCGTCTCGTCCCGAGGCCATTGTGATTTCACCAGGACCCGGCGTGCCGTCGCAGGCCGGTATCATCAACGACCTCATCAAGGAGGCTTCAGGCAAGATTCCAGTCTTCGGCGTGTGCTTGGGCCTGCAGGCCATTGGCGAGGCCTTCGGCGGCGATGTGGTGCGTGCGCCAACGCAGATGCACGGCAAGCTTTCGTCTGTCCATCACTCTGACGTCGGTGTTTTCAAGGGCCTGCCGCAGGATTTCAGCGCTACACGTTACCATTCCCTCGTGGTTGACAGGAAAACCCTTCCCGGCGAACTTCAGGTGACGGCCGAAACAGACGGGGTCATCATGGGCTTGCAGCACAGAACGAAGAATGTGCACGGGGTGCAGTTCCACCCCGAGAGCATTGCCTCGGAGCATGGCCACGACCTCCTGCGCAACTTCCTCGACCTGGCGGGAGTGAAGCGATGAGCGAGCTTAAACCCCTCCTCGCCAAGGTCGCAGAAGGCAAGCCGCTTACGCGCGAGGAAGCGAAGACCGCTTTCAACGTGCTGATGTCAGGCGAAGCAACGCCATCGCAAATCGCGGGTCTTCTCATGGCCATGCGGGTGCGTGGCGAGACGGTCGACGAGATCACCGGAGCGGTCGAGGTGATGCGCGAAAAGATGTTGCGCGTTGCCGCTCCGGCGGACGCCATCGATATTGTTGGCACGGGTGGCGATGCCTCGGGTTCCTATAACATCTCGACATGCGCAGCGTTCGTCGCGGCGGGCGCAGGTCTTTCCGTTGCCAAGCATGGTAACCGGGCACTTTCCTCCAAGTCGGGTGCTGCCGATGTACTGATGGCACTTGGCATCAAGATCGACATACCGCCGGAGAAGATCAGCGAATGTGTGCGCGAGGCAGGCGTTGGTTTCATGTTTGCGCCCGCGCATCATTCCTCCATGAAGCACGTTGGGCCGACACGCGTTGAGCTTGGCACGCGCACAATCTTCAACCTGCTCGGACCATTGTCCAATCCCGCCAGTGTAAAACGGCAGGTTACCGGAGTCTTTTCAAGGGCCTGGGTCGAACCTCTCGCGCATGTTCTCAAGAACCTGGGATCGGAAGCCTGCTGGATCGCCCATGGTGAAGGCGGCTTCGACGAAATCGTCCCGACGGGGATAAGCTATGTTGCAGAGTTGAAGAATGGCGAGGTCCGCAGTTTCGAGATCACGCCGGAGCAGGTTGGTATCGAACGCTCCAAAGCAGAAGACTTGAAGGGCGGCGAGGCGGCACAAAATGCCGAAGCCCTGCGCGCCGTTCTGGATGGCAAGCCCTCAGCCTTCACCGACGCCGCCGTGATGACGGCGGGGGCCGCGCTTCTTGTCGCCGGCAAAGCAAAGGATATGAGGTCGGCGATTAGCGTTGCACAAGAGGCTGTGAAGTCCGGCGCGGCCAAGAAGCGTCTGCAGAAGCTTGTTGAAGTTTCAAATGGCTAGTTCTTCTGTTTTCGTCATTCCAGCCAAGCGAACGAACGCGGGCGCGACACGGAATAACATGTTTGGATGGTTGTGATGGCCACTATCCTTGACAAGATTGCCGCCTACAAGCGACAGGAAGTGGCGAAGGCCAAAAGCGAGATGGCGCTTTCGTCACTGGAACTCCATGCGAAGTCGCAACCCAAACCGCGCGGCTTCGTGCAGGCGCTGCGGAACAAGCATGTAGCCAGCCAATGGGCGTTGATTGCCGAGATCAAGAAGGCGTCACCTTCAAAGGGTCTGATCCGCGCTGACTTTGATCCCCCTGCCCTTGCCAAAGCTTATGAAGCAGGCGGTGCAGCATGTCTGTCCGTTCTCACCGACACGCCGAGCTTCCAGGGCGCGCCACAATTTCTCACTGAAGCGCGCAAGGCTTGTGCCCTTCCGGTACTGCGCAAGGACTTCATGCTCGATACCTATCAGGTGGCAGAAGCGCGC
>JAIBJH010000002.1 GCA_020029455.1 Hyphomicrobiales bacterium | reverse complement strand
CCTTTGCGCAACTCCATGGATGCGGTGTCGGCCCGCGACTTTGTTCTGGAAATGCTGGCGGCCTCTTCCATCTGTGCCATTCATCTCTCGCGGCTCGCCGAAGAGATCGTCTTCTGGTGCTCGGCCCAGTTCCGCTTTGTGACGTTATCGGACAAATTCACCACCGGCTCTTCCATCATGCCGCAGAAGCGCAACCCCGATGCGGCTGAACTGGTGCGTGCCAAGCCCGGCCGCATCCTCGGCGCATTCATGGCCCTTGCCGTGGTGATGAAGGGCCTGCCCCTCACCTATTCCAAGGACATGCAGGAGGACAAGGAACCGGCCTTCGATGCCATCGACTCGCTGGCCCTCGCCATCGCCGCCATGGAGGGCATGGTCCGTGACATGAAACCCAATGCGACCGAGATGCATGCTGCTGCTGCGTCAGCCTATGCCACAGCAACGGACCTTGCCGATTGGCTGGTGCAGAACCTCAGCCTTCCCTTCCGTGAAGCCCATCATGTGACCGGAAAAATCGTGGCCTTGGCCGAGCGCAAGAAACTGCCATTGGATAAGCTTGCGCTTTCGGACCTTCAATCCGTTCACGCCGCAATTGACAAGCGTGTCTTCAAGGTGCTGACGGTTGAACATTCCGTGGCACAAAGAACATCGCTTGGTGGCACGGCACCTGCTAATGTGAAGCGCGAGGCCACCCGCTGGCTCAAGCAACTGAAAGGCAGCCGCCCATGAACCTGATATTGAAATGCCTCGTGCTTGTGCTCGTGGGCCTGTCACTTGCCTCTTGTGGCGTACGCGGCGATCCAGAGCCGCCGTCGCAATTCACCACGCAGTAGTCCCACAGCAGAACATGCATCATTTCCACTACCGCAATGGCATCCTCCATGCCGAGGATGTCAATCTGATCGAGCTTGCCGAAGAGGTGGGCACGCCCTTCTATTGCTATTCCACGGCAACGCTCGAGCGCCATTACCGCGTCATGGACAAGGCCTTTGAGGGCACCGATCACGTGATCTGCTATGCCATGAAGGCCAATTCCAACCAGGCCGTCATCAAGACCATGGCGCTGCTGGGCGCCGGCATGGACGTGGTTTCGGAAGGCGAATTGCGCCGTGCCCTTGCCGCTGGTGTTCCCGCCCGCAAGATCGTGTTCTCAGGTGTTGCCAAGACAGCCCAGGAAATGGCTTTTGCGCTGAAGGAAGGCATTGCCTGTTTCAATGTTGAGTCTGAACCGGAGCTTGAACTCTTGTCTGCCATTGCCTCGCGCGTTGGCCAGCGCGCCACCGTCTCGATCCGCGTCAATCCGGATGTCGATGCCAAGACCCACGCCAAGATCACAACAGGAAAGGCCGAGAACAAATTCGGAATCTCTTGGACAAAAGCGAGCGAGGTTTATGCCAGGGCGGCAAATCTTCCAGGCATCGATGTGGCAGGCATCGACATGCATATCGGCAGCCAGATCATCGAGCTTGCGCCTTATGAACAGGCCTACAGCCTGATGGCGGACCTGACGAAGCAGCTGCTCACTGAAGGCCACAACATCCGCCATCTCGACTTGGGTGGCGGCCTTGGCGTGCCTTATCGCGGCGACAATGACGTGCCGCCGCACCCCGATGAATATGGCGCCATGGTGAAGCGCGTGCTGGGGCCGCTTGGATTGAAGCTGGTGCTGGAACCGGGCCGCATGTTTGTCGGCAATGCCGGAATTCTGGTGACCCGCGTCATCTATGTGAAGGACGGCGGCGTCAAGCATTTCGTCATCCAGGACGGGGCGATGAACGATCTGATCCGGCCTACCCTCTATGATGCCCATCATGACATTCTGCCCGTGCGCGAAGAACGCAAAGGTGGCGAGATGATTGTCACCGATGTGGTGGGCGGCATTTGCGAGACCGGCGACTATTTCGCCAAAGACCGCCGAATGCCAAGGCCGGAACAGGGCGATCTTCTGGCCATCATGACAGCGGGTGCCTATGGCGCGGTGCAGTCCGGCACTTACAATTCGCGCGCCCTCGTCGCCGAGGTTTTGGTCAAGGGAGATCAATTTTCCATCGTGAGACCGCGCCAGAGTTACGAAGAATTGATCGGTCTCGACCGCCTGGCCCCCTGGCAACAGGGTTAATCTCGCCAATTGCACGGCACATTTGGGCCTGAATCATGCTATTTGATAGGGCCATGCGTCATCTGACCGATAGCGAACGGCTGCGCCGCGTCGATGCCAAGGTTACCCACCAGCGCCTTCTGCTCGGGCTGGAACGGTTGTGGCATGCCGCGCAACTGCCATTGCTGGTGGCCGGCATTGCCTTTGCACTGGTGGCCTCTGGCCTGCTGCTTGAGCTGCCCCAGCTTGCACAGGCATCACTGCTTGCGGCAGGCGCTCTGGCATTTCTTGCCGCCCTTGTTCCATTGGCGCGGTTGCACTGGCCCACAGTGCGCGATGCCATGCGCCATGTGGAGCAGCATCAGGCAATCGACCACCGCCGCCTGTCGAGCGTGAAGGATGAAGTGGCCGCCGAACTGGTGCATCCCACAGTCGATGCCTTATGGGACGAACACAAGCGCCGCCTGCTAGCCGGCCTTGACCGCCTGAAGCTGAAATGGCCCCGGTCCCATTGGCGCGAGTTTGATCCGCGCGCCCTCCGCGTGGCCGTTGTCATGGCCTGCGTTGCCGCCTTCTTCCTCGGCCCCAATGATCTCGCCTCGAACCTCCGCGAATCGGCAAGGCTCGCGCCAGAAAAGCCTGCCATTCCCCTGATGCTGGATGCCTGGCTGAAACCTCCCGTCTATACGGGAAGGCCGCCCGTGCTTCTGACCAATCCCCAGCTTCAGGAAAAGCTGGCGAGCGGTGCCGGCATTGAAATTCCCGAAGGCGCCACCTTCACCATGCGGCTTGCAGGCGCAAGTGAACCCACTGTCGCCTTTATGGCGAGCGACGGCCTGACGCCCTTGTCCGATGTCAATGCTACCACGGCGAGCCGTGAAACCGCCTTCACCGCCGAAGCAAAGATTTCGCGGCCATTGACCATCGTTGTCAGCGATGGCGGCAAGGCGCTCGCCCATTGGCCGATCACCACAATTCCCGATCAGCCGCCGGCACTGCAGTTCATGGAAAAACCATCGGGCGATACCCGCGGAAATCTCACCTTCAAATGGAAGGCGGCAGATGACTACGGCTTGAAGAAATTGAGCGCGGCCTTGGACCTTGCCGACGAGCAGGAAGGCGGCATGGGCTTCGAATCCAACGGCGTCTTTCTCTATGATCCTCCAGAGCTCAAGACCGTTCTGAAGCGCGGCAATGCCCGGGAGGAGACCGGCACATCGCGCTTTGATCTTGCAAGCCACCCCTGGGCGGGCCTCATGGTCAATCTCTCGCTCACCGTGACCGACGGCGCCGGCCAGACGGCTGCGGCAAAGCCCGAGACCTTCAAGATGCCGGAGCGCGTCTTCGTGAAGCCCTTGCCGCGCGCCCTGATCGAGCAGCGCAAGCAGCTCATCCTTTTCCCGGAACGTGCCATACATGTGGGCAAGCTCATCGACACCATGGCGCTCTATCCCAAGGGCTTGGTCGAACAGTCCGCCCCGATTGTCGCCATGGGAGCGATCGCCTCGCGGCTCCGCAATGTGAAGGGCTATGATGACATCAAGCTCGCCGTGGGCGAATTGTGGGAACTTGCCGTGGCGCTTGAGGACGGGGCGCTTGCTGACGCCAAGGCCGAATTGCAAGCCCTCAAGGATGAACTTGAGAAGGCGCTGAAAGAAGGAGCCCCGCCTGAACGCATCGCCGAATTGATGAAGCGCCTGCGTGAAGCCATGAACCGCTATCTCGACGCCATGCGCGAGGAGGCCGAACGCCGCATGCAGCAAGGCGATTTGCAGCCTCAGGACCGCCAGCAGCAGGGCCGTGAGATCACCCGCGAGGACCTGGAAAAAATGTTTGACGCTCTGGAGGAGCTTTCCAAGGGCGGCGCCAATGATCTGGCCCAGCAGCTTCTTGAGGAATTGAATCAGCTCTTGCAGAATCTCGAGCCCGGCCAGAACCGTCAGGGCGCGGATGGCCAGGGCGACATGGACCAGATGATGCAGGGCCTCGGCGACCTCATGCGCCGTCAACAGCGGCTCATGGACGAAACCCAGCGCATGCCGGGCCAGGATGGTGACCATCAGAATGGCGAGCAATTTGGCCAGGGCGGCCAGGGCAGTGACGGCCAGGACCCCAATGGCAGCGGTGATCTATCTGAACGCCAGAAGGAACTGCGCCGCATGCTCGACCAATTGCGTGGCCGTTCACAAGGACAGATGCCTGATGAACTCGGTGAGGCTGGTGAGGACATGGACAGCGCCGCCGACGCCTTGCGTGACAGCGACCGCGAAGGCGCCCTTGAGCAGCAGGGCGAAGCCCTCGACAAGCTGCGTAAAGGAGCCCGCGAACTCGCCGAACGCTTGCGCGAACAAGGTCAGGGCGAAGCGGAAGGCCAGGCCCGTGATGGCGAAGGCCGTGGCGGCGAAGAAGACCCGCTGGGCCGGCCACGGGCCACACGCAATCCCGATGATGGCCCGCGCGAAGACATGGTGCCCTCGGAGCGCAGCCTGCAGCGTGCTCGCGAAATCCTTGAAACGCTCCGCTCAAAGGCCAACGAACGCGGCCTCAGCGATTCCGAGAAGGCCTATATCGATCGTCTGCTGCGCGGGCTGTTCTAGAGTTTGATTACTACCAAACGAGGCAATTGCCGAAACTGCAATACCTCCCCCGTTAAAGGGGGAGGAGACTCGTTCAAAGCTGATCCCGTTTTAGATAAGATTACTTCGAGCGTTGCTGGCGATTAATTGTGACCTGGAATAGTTCCGGATCGAGCGCCACGTCCTTTTCGAGATTGAGGACATCAACCGTCAGGCGCTGTCCGCGCGCGTCAATGCTCACCCACTGGGTCAGCTCGCTGCGCGTTTCATCGAACACCAGAAGCAGCTGGCCACGGATGCTGCCCTTCTTGTCGGCGAGCGCCAAGGTCGTAATCCCATTCTCCTGCCGGAATCCCGTGATGAGGGCGTCCGACATCAGGTTGATCTTGGGTGCCACAAAATAGCGCAGCGGCGTGGCATTGAGCGGAAACTGATCTCCCCGTTCCCGCTTCTTGTCCTTGATGGTGAGCCACTTGCCATCGGAGGCGATCAGCAGCACGCTGGGCGGAGCGTAATCGAAACGCAGCTTACCCGGCTTGGAAATAAAGAGGACCCCACGGTCCACGCGGCCCTTGGGGCTTGTCTGCACAAATTCCCCCTTCAAGGTCGTGAAGCTATTGAAATAGGCGTTGATGCGCTCAACGACTTCCTGCTGTTCGGGCGAAAGTTCAACAGCATCCGGCTGCGCCGCCTGTGCCACCGGGGCGAGGCCGACCGGGACCGCAACCACGCCAAAGGCGAGGCCGAGCGCCAGGGTGGCTGCAAGGGTTTTCTTGATAAGGGTCATCACGTGCGTCCTGTTGCTTCTGTCATTACTGGTATCAAGGCCGGGAACCGGGCCATTTTGAGGCATGATGCGCATCCCTTCTAGTCCCTGGCACTGTCGCCGGGCACCAGGATCTCCCGCTTGCCGGTGGCATTGGCGCTTGAAATGAGGCCTTCATTTTCCATGCGCTCAATGAGGCTCGCGGCCTTGTTGTAGCCGATCTGCAACCTGCGCTGGATGTAGCTGGTGGAGACTTTCTTGTCGCGTAAGACCACGGCCACTGCCTGGTCATAGAGGTTGTCGCCCGACGATCCGCCCTCGCCAAGCGGCACCCCGCCATCACCAAATTCCTCGTCCGCTTCTTCCGTCACAGCATCCACATAGTCGGGAGAACCCTGTTGTTTGAGATGCTTGACGATGGCTTCCACTTCCCCATCGGAAACGAAGGGCCCATGCAGACGCGAGATGCGCCCGCCGCCAGCCATGTAGAGCATATCGCCCTGGCCCAGGAGCTGTTCGGCGCCTTGCTCGCCCAGAATGGTGCGCGAGTCGATCTTGGATGTGACCTGGAAGGAAATTCGCGTGGGGAAATTGGCCTTGATAGTGCCGGTGATCACATCCACTGACGGTCGCTGAGTCGCCATCACCACATGAATGCCCGCCGCGCGCGCCATCTGGGCCAGCCGTTGCACCGCCCCTTCGATATCCTTGCCCGCCACCATCATCAGGTCCGCCATCTCGTCGATGATGACCACGATGTATGGCATGGGGCTTGTATCCAGCTCCTCCTGCTCGAAGGTGGGCTCGCCCGTCTCCTGGTCGAAACCCGTCTGCACCGTTCGCGACAGCTTCTCGCCCCTATCCAGAAGCTGGGTAACGCGCGCATTGTAGCCATCGACGTTACGCACGCCGACCTTTGACATTTTCTTGTAGCGTTCCTCCATCTCGCGCACCGCCCATTTGAGGGCAACGACCGCCTTGCGCGGATCGGTGACGACGGGCGCAAGGAGGTGCGGGATGCCCTCATAGACGGAAAGCTCCAGCATCTTGGGATCGATCATGATCAGTTTGCAGCGCTCCGGCGACAGCCGGTAGAGCAGCGAGAGGATCATGGTGTTGATGCCAACCGATTTGCCCGAACCCGTGGTGCCCGCAATCAGGAGGTGGGGCATGCGGGCAAGATCGGCATAGACAGGTTCACCGCCAATATTTTTGCCAAGCGCAATGGATAGCGTTGTCTGACTGTTGACGAAGGCATCGGCCAGGAACATTTCGCGGAGATAAACCGTCTCGCGCTTGGCGTTGGGCAATTCAATACCGATGGCGTTGCGCCCCTGCACCACGGCAACGCGCGCTGAAATGGCGCTCATGGAGCGGGCGATGTCATCAGCAAGGCTGATAACGCGCGATGACTTGATGCCGGGAGCGGGCTCCAGTTCATAGAGCGTGACCACAGGCCCGGGCTTCACTGAAACGATCTGGCCTTTGACACCGAAGTCGTCGAGCACGCCTTCGAGGGCTCTTGCATTTTCTTCCAGCACTTCGCGCGAGATGTCGGCCTGCTTACCGAGTTTCTTGGGTTCAGCCAGCAGCGAAAGGTCGGGCAATTCAAAATTGTCCAGCACCTGAACCCGCTTGGGCTTAACCTTCACCGCCGCCTTGGATTTCTTCGGAGGCGGTGCCTCCTCTTCCTCAGCGTCTTCATCATCGTCCACAATGTCGATGGCCGGCGCTATTTTCCGTGCCGATGCTCCGGGCGTGATCTTGCCGAGAATATCGTCATTGTCATCGCCCGTGTCATCTTCGCCATCCTCTTCATCTTCAATCATCCGGCCACGCATGCGCGCCGCAGGCTTGGGCTCCGGCCGGGTAAAGAGGCTTGGCAGGCGCAGCACGGAGATAAGCCGCAGGAAACCGAGTCCCACTCTTCCGAGGCCCTGACGCATAAGTGACAGGCGCTCACCGGTGGCGCCAAGGTCAAGCTCGAGGGAGCGTAACAGGCTCAAGACGCCAAGTGCACCAAACGAAAGGCCAACAACAATATCCGCAACAAGGCCCTTGAGGCCGGCGCGCAGCAGCGCAACGAGGCTGCCACCAATGATGTCTCCGACCTGACCACCAGCAGCAACCGGCAGCGGCCACCATTTGCCCACGGGCAGCACGGAGAAGAAAACGCAGGCCCCAATCATCGCCAGCAGCCAGGCACCGAACATGCGCCGCCCTGACTGGGTTTCCTCGTGGACCATGAGCCGGAAGGCCCAGACCAGCGGCACGAAGAGGAAAATCAGCGTACCGAGGCCGAGATAGCGCAGGAGCCGATCGGCAATAGCGGCGCCGGCATAGCCCAGCCAGTTTTGTGGGGTCGCATCCGTTGCATTGTAGGGTGAAGGATCATTGATGGACCACGAGGCAAGCGCCAGCGCTATGGCCAAGATGATGATAAGCAGCAACGCCCCCATGAGCTCGTGACTGCGCATGCGGATGAAGCGCCGCACAGTCTCGGCAAAGCTGCCCTCATTGTCATAGGTATCGTCAATGGCCATGCCGCAAACTCCGGGAGGGCCAAGCCTCCGGCCCCACATAACAAATGGTTAACGGCACAATGCCCATATCAAGGTTAAGCAGGCGTTAAGCCAATAAAAAACCTCCCGCAGACCTGCTGCGGGAGGCAATGATTGGTTGTGGTATTGAGCTTACGAGTAAGCGCGCTCGCCGTGGGAGGAAAGGTCGAGGCCTTCCCGCTCCGATGGCTCGTCGACCCTGAGGCCCACTGTGAACTTGCAGATGACAAGCGCAATGGCACTCACCACCGCCGAGAGCACAACAGCCACGATCACGCCGGTCAGCTGGGCATTGAACTGGAAGCCCAGAGAGTATTCGGCAATCTTGGTCGAAGTGTCGGTGGCGAGATAGTCCGTGACGCCCATGCCCTGCCAGCCCGCGGCCCAGTTCGGGTTGACGAAAATGCCGGTGAGGAGCGCACCCAGGATGCCGCCGATACCATGGACACCAAAGACGTCGAGCGCGTCGTCATAGCCGAGCCTGGCCTTGAGCCAAACCACCGCCCAGAGGCAGACGGCACCCGCTGCAGCACCAATGACGATTGCCGACATGGGGCCGACCCAGCCGCAGGCAGGCGTAATGGCCACAAGACCCGCCACCATGCCTGAAGCGGCACCGAGGAAGGAGGCATGCCCGCGCGTCAACCATTCGCAGAAGGACCACGACAGCGTGGCGGCCGTGGCGCCGAGGATGGTGTTGAGCACCACCAGCGCGGTGAGGCCGTTGGCTTCCAGGTTGGAACCGGCATTGAAGCCGAACCAACCGAGAAGGAGCATGCCCGTGCCGACGCCTGTGATCGTCAGGTTGTGCGGGGCCATGACTTCCTTGCCGAGGCCGACACGCTTGCCCAGCATCAGGGCGCAAACAAGTCCCGCAACACCGGCGTTGATGTGAACCACCGAGCCGCCTGCGAAATCAAGGGCGCCCTTGTTGAAGAGGTAGCCGTTCGCGGCGTTGACGGCACTTGCATAATCAGCAAGCACTGTTGCCTTGGCAGCGTCGTCAGTTGCAGCGGCAAGTTTCGCAAGGAAATCGGTTGCGGCCGCATCGCCCACGCAAGCCTTGACCGTATCGATCGCTTCAGCAGCGAGCGTGTAGCAATCGGGGCCGGCCCACCACCAGACCATGTGCGCCATGGGCAGGTAGGAGAAGGTGAACCAGATGGCGAGGAAGATCAAAACGGCGGAAAACTTCATGCGTTCAGCAAAGGCCCCGACAATGAGGGCCGGCGTGATCGCAGCGAAAGTCAACTGGAAGCCCAGATAGGTGAGTTCCGGAATATAGGTTTCCTTGGAGAAGGTCGCCGCCATCGTCGAGATGGTAACACCCGACATGAAAGCCTTGTCGAAACTTCCGATGAAGCCATTGCCGTTGGTGAAGGCCAGCGAATAGCCAAAGAGCACCCACAAGATGGCGAGCATCGAGAAGGCAACGAAGACCTGCATAAGAACGGAAAGTGCATTCTTGGAGCGCACCATACCTGCGTAGAAGAGCGCAAGGCCCGGCACGGTCATGAACACGACAAGGCAGGTGGCAGTGAGCATCCAGGCCGTGTCGCCCTTATTGATGCTGGCGGCCGCCGCTGCGGGTGCCGCCGACAAGAGACTCAGCGCCAAGAGGGGACCCGCAAGTCCCAGCGCCTTTCGAAGAATTGGTGTCGAAATCATTGGTGTTCCTTTCGAATGGGACATCACAGGGCGTTGGCGCCGGTTTCACCCGTGCGCACCCGGACAGCGAGTTCAAGCGGCAGGACAAAGATCTTGCCGTCGCCGATCTGGCCCGTCTGGGCAGCGATTTGGATCGCTTCCACGGCCCGGTCCGCCAGCGTGTTTTCAAGCGCCACTTCGATCTTGACCTTGGGCACGAAGCTCACGGCATATTCGGCGCCGCGATAGAACTCAGTGTGGCCCTTCTGCCGGCCATGGCCTTTGACCTCAGTGACTGTAATGCCCTGTATGCCGAGCGCCCCCAGTGCCTCTCGCACCTGCTCCAGCTTGAAGGGCTTGATGATGGCAATGATGTATTTCATGCGATCCCCTGTTGTTGACGGGGAACCACCTTCAATCCACGTGCCACTTCAAAAAATCATTAAAATATTGAAATGAAACAGAAAAAAGAGATTCGCCTTGGTCCGAACACGGGCATGGGTGCCGGTTTGTTAGGCAAAATACAAGTTTTGCCCAATGTTTGTGCAAAAGGGCAAAAATGACCCAGTAGTTTACCGCCGGAGTCCAGCAGCCTTGAGTTTTTCCAAATAGGCGGCAAGTCGCTTGTCTGCCTCACGCCCCAAGGTCGAAAGATAAGTCCAAGTGTAGATGCCGGTATTGTGTCCATCCGAGAAATGAAGCCGGACCGCATAGTTGCCGACGGGTTCGATGCGCGTGATTGTCACATCGCGCTTTCCCCACTGGAGAGTTTCCTGGCCTGGCCCGTGGCCTTTGACTTCCGCGCTCGGGCTTTCGACCCGCAGCAGTTCGGTGCTGATTTCAAGGCTTTCGCCCGATTCGAAACGGATGGTCAGGAGGAGGCCCTTCTGCGACAGCACGATCTCCGTCGGCCAGGAGACTTGCGCGCCTTCACTCACGGCTGATGTCCCGCGCTTCCTCGGGAAGCATGATGGGAATGCCGTCGCGGATGGGGTAAGCGAGCCCGGCAGCCTTGCTCACCAGTTCTTGCCGCTCGGCGTCATAGCTGAGCCTCATCTTGGTCACCGGACAGACCAGCAATTCCAAGAGCTTCGGATCGGTTGTTCTGCCGTCCATGGTCACTGCAGGGTCTTGCCGCGCGGGCCGGAGCCGCGCGTCAATGCCAGTTCGGTGAGCGCGATCAGCATGTCGGCACGTGCCGGAAGATCCGGGGCCTCAAGCAGCGCTTGCTTTTCTGCAGCGGGATAGGGTGCAAGCTGTGATAGCGTATTGACCAGATTCTCAGTGGAGACTTGCGCCACCTCGTCCCAATTCGCCGTCATGTTGTTGGCTTCGAGATATTGCCGGAAGGCCTTGACCAGCGCATCGCGGTCGACACTCCTCGCCCGCGTTTCGGCGACGAGGTCACTGGCGAAATTGTGATAGGCGGCTTCCACCTGGCGATAGGGCGTCGAGACGGAAAGTTCTTCCACCACTTCAAAACGGCAGATGCCGGTCAGGGTGATAAGGAGCCTGTCGTCATCAGTTTCGCTAAAGGAGGTGACGCGGCCAACGCAACCGATCTGGGCCAGAGCGGGCACATCGCCCTGGTCCTCATTCGCAGGCTGGATCATGCCGATGAGCCGGTTGCTGGCAATCGCATCATTGAACATTTGAAGATAGCGCGGCTCGAAGATGTTGAGCGGCAGATCAGCGCGCGGCAGAAGCAGTGCGCCCGCCAAGGGAAAGACCGGGATCACCGGCGGCAGTTCGGCAATGGTCTGGTATGGTTTCAAGTATCGTCCTCACGAAAACAGCACGGATGACAGTTTGCGGCGGCCGAGCAAAGTCATTTCGTCCTTGGGCCCCCAGGCCTCGAAGAACTGCACCAGTTGCTTGCGGGCGCCATCATCATTCCAAGTCCGGTCCTTGCGGATTATCTGAATCAGCTGATCGATTGCTTCTTCACGGCGATTGGCTCCATTGAGAAGAACCGCGAGTTCAACGCGCGCGCCGTGGTCCAGCGAGTTGTCGGCGATCTTCTTTTCAAGCGTAGCAATGCCGCTGGTGTCGACGGGATTGAGGAGAAGTTCAAGGGCCGCCTTGGCGCTCACCACTTCGGCGTGACCTGCCTTGTCGGCAGGAACAGCATCGAGCGTTGCCTTGGCCAGATCCATCGCCTCCGTTTCCATTTCAGCCCGCGCCTTGATGGCATAGGCCTCGGCCTGGGACGGATCGGCGGCAATCACCTGGCTTGCAATATCAATAGCTGCATCATTTTGCTTCTCGGCAAGCGCTTGCCGCGCCATGCCAAGTGCCTCGGCAATCTGGTCGGCAAGGCTTCCCATTTTGCTGAGGCGGCCGATAAACTGGCGGACTTGCGATTCCGGCAGCGCTCCCATGAAACCATCAACGGGCCTTCCATCGACAAAGGCAAACACAGCCGGGATCGATTGCACGCGGAGCTGCCCGGCGATCGCCGGGTTCTCGTCAATGTTGATCTTGACCAGCTTCACCTTGCCATTGGCTTCACGCACCACTTTTTCGATTGTTGGGCCAAGCTGCTTGCAAGGGCCGCACCACGGCGCCCAGAAATCCACAATGACGGGAACCTCGCGCGAGGCCTCCATCACGTCCATCGCAAAGGCCTGATCGGTCGAGTCCTTCACCAAGGCCTGGGGCGCAGCAGCGGCACCATTGAGTGTTATGCTATTCATGGATCAGTTCCGATTTTCACCAGCACAGATGGGCCTTGGAACCCGTTTTGGCAAGCCTGTCACCCCTCGCTCACCACCACCACACGGGGGCCATGCCCACAGGCCTTTATGAAGGTGAGGAGATCGGCAGACTTGATGGTTGTCGTTGCGTCATTGCGCAGGGGATGAAAGTTGAGTTGCTCATGGCGCATCATGGCTTCGTCCAGAATCACATTTGTCCGTGCAGTTTTGTCATGGATAAGACCGAAGGGCGTAACCGAGCCCGGCTCAACGCCAAGTACCTCCATCAGCAGATCAGGTTTGCCAAAGGTCAGCCGCTTCGAGCCAATCTTGGCTGGCGCGGCCTTGAGGTTGATAACCGCATCCTCAAGCGCCACGATGAGCCAGAGCGCGCCCTTCTCATCCTTGCAGAAAAGGTTCTTGCAGTGCCCGCCAGGAACAGCGTCATGCACCTTCTTGGCCTCCTCCACCGTGAAGACCGGGGCATGCTCGGCAGTCGTTGTGGCAATGCCAAGTTTCTCCAGAAACTGCATCAGGTCTTCGCGGCTTGCTGGCATAAATCCTTCCCAAATCAAGAAAATCGCGTTTGTCGCGGCTGCTATTGCATTTGGAAGGGTCATAGGCAATAAGGGCGCCGTCCGGCTGCGCCAAACCGAGTGGCCGGGCCGCAAAGCGGGCGTAGCTCAGGGGTAGAGCATAACCTTGCCAAGGTTAGGGTCGCGCGTTCGATTCGCGTCGCCCGCTCCAATTTCATCCATCCACCGTCACACTTGAATTGGGCTGCGCTTGCCCCAACATGACTTCCGCCAACAGCGGAGGCCGCCCATGATTGTCGTCACCACCAACACTCTCGAAGGAAAGCGCATTGCCGAATACAAGGGCATCGTGGCGGGCGAAGCCATCCTTGGCGCCAACCTCTTCCGCGATCTCTTCGCCTCGATCCGCGACATCGTTGGCGGAAGGTCCGGTGCTTATGAGCGCGTGCTCAATGACGCCCGCCAAACGGCCATCGCTGAAATGACCGACAAGGCCGAAAGGCTTGGCGCCAATGCTGTGATCGGCGTCGACCTCGACTATGAGACTGTGGGCACCAATGGTTCCATGCTCATGGTAACGGCTGCGGGAACCGCCGTCCGCGTAGAGTGATCACAGATTTTCAAGCTGCGGCACGTAGTTCGGTTTTGACGGATCAACCAGCGGCTTTGTCGGCAGCCCTTCCTGGTCGATATCGGAGACATATTGCGTCTCCTCCCGGTCGATCTCTTTTCCCGTTGCGTCGATCACCAGAAGCGTCACTTTCAGGGGAACGCCCCTCTTGATACCGGTGAGCGGGCTGCTCTCCAGCTTGTAGATGAGCTTGCCTTCAATGGAGGGCCTCGACACCCGCTCGCGCCGCGTTTCGCCTGGAATATCGAACAGGGCCTCCACACTGGAGCCTTTGGGAAGCGGCGTCACCTGCCGGCCGACAATCACCGCCCGCGCCTCGCTGTAACGGTAGTTGAAGGTGAGGCCGCCGCCCGCGATTTTCATGTAGTCGGTTTGGCCGTTCTCTGTGCATCCCGCAAGCAGAAGCGCAGTGAAAACCATGCAGCATTTGCTGACGTTTATCATGGGTCCTGAGTTTCGAAGCTTTTCTCCCGGCTGGCAAGACCCAAGAGTCCTTCCGGCCGGAACACCAGAACCAGCACGATGAAACCGAACACCGCCACATCGCGATAGACAGTGGAGAAGGCCGCCGACCATGCCACTTCCGCAACGGCGAGCACAATCGCTCCCACAATCGCGCCGCGGATCGTGCCGAAGCCGCCGATGACCGAGGCGAACATCGCCTTAAACCCTGCCATGAGCCCTACGGAAAAATTAGCTCCGCCATAGACGATTGCCGATGTCCATCCCGTGATGCCTGAAAGCCCGCCGGCAATGGCAAAGCTGACTGCCGCCACATACTGCGCATCAATGCCACACATGGCGGCGAGCAGCGGATGCTGCGCGCAAGCACGCCAGGCAAGGCCAAACCGGCTCCATGAAAGCCACAGACAAACAGCAGCAATGGCAAGCCCAGAGACCGCGATGGAAAGGCTCGTGAGAAGTCCGATGCGGATGGGAAACGAGCCACCGAGCTGCACTAGATGCTGGCCAGAGAGCAGCGGTGGAATCCAGATTGCGATGCTGCCCGATTGCAACCGCATGAGCTCCTGTAGGAAGATGGCAAGGCCGATAGAGCTGATCATGAAGGCCATGGGATGGCGCAGAAGCTCGCGGCTCAGCATCAGCCGCGATACGGCAACACCCAGCGCTGCCCCACACAGAATGGCAAGGGCAAGGCCCGCTGCGCCAGATGTGAGATCGGATGCGCCGCTCACCATGGCGTCGAAGCTGCCATAGATCGCCGCGAAACTGGCGAACATGGCGAGGTCGCCGAAAGAGAGAAAGATGCGTCGCGTGATCGCCTGGATCATCGCAAAGGCGACCGACAACGGAAGATAAAAAGCCGACAACTGCAGCGCGTTCAATGCCTGCTGCAGAAAATAAGCCTGGTCATGCCCTAGTTCAAACATCGCCGCCGATCATGGCTGCGGCTTGCAGTAACTTGCAAGTCTCGCGCATCGGACGAGCAAATGGAATCCATTTGCGAGAGGAAAGATGTGCCAAATTCAAAGTGTTAGAGCAGCTTATCGACGGTCATTGACCGTCGGCCGCTCTAATGTCGGAAATGCCGGATTCCGGTGAAAACCATCGCAAGGCCAAGCCTGTCTGCTGCGGCGATGACCTCGCTGTCCCGCTGTGCGCCGCCCGGCTGGATGATGGCGGTGGCCCCCGCCTCAGCCGCTGCTTCTAGACCATCGGCAAAGGGGAAAAAGGCATCGGAAGCGAGTACAGCGCCTCGGGTCAGCGGCTCGCTCCTGCCCATCACCTGCGCCGCGTCAAGGCTCTTCCTGACGGCAATACGTGTGGAATCGATGCGCGACATCTGCCCCGCGCCGACGCCCACCGTTGCCTCATCCTTGGCAAAGACGATGGCGTTGGACTTAACATGCTTGGCAACTTTCCAGGCGAAGGAAAGGTCTCGCATTTGCTCCGGCGTGGGCACTTTCTTCGTCACGATGCAGAATGTCTTTTCATCTTCCGCAATGTCATCGCGATCCTGCACCAGAAGGCCACCACGGATCGACTTGAGTGCCTTGGCTTGCACGCGCTCCTTATCCAGGGCTGGGAGGAGCAGCAGCCGCAGATTTTTCTTGGCGGCGAGCACTGCTTTGGCTTCATCGCTGGCACCGGAAGCCAAGATCACCTCAGTGAAAATTTTGGAAATCTCTTCTGCTGTCCCGAGATCTAGCGCTTTGTTGAAAGCAAGTATGCCGCCGAAGGCACTGACTGTATCGCAGGCGAGGGCCTTGGCATAGGCCTCGGCCAGCGTATCGCCGAGTGCCACGCCGCACGGATTAGCGTGCTTGACGATCACGCATGCCGGCCTTTGTGCCGAGTCAAATTCGCTGACGGTCTCGAGCGCCGCATCAGCGTCGTTGATGTTATTGTAGGAGAGTTCCTTGCCCTGCACCTGCATGGCATCGAGCACGCCCTTGCCGCTTCCCGCAGTCTTGTAGGCAGCGCCCTTCTGGTGTGGGTTCTCTCCATAGCGCAGTGTTTGCGCCCGCCGGGCTTTCATGAGCAATGTCTCCGGTGCGCTATCACCGTGTTCCTGCGCCATCCAGTTGGCAATCGCCATGTCATAGGATGCCGTGTGGGCAAAGGCCTTAGCGGCAAGTAGCTTGCGTGTTCCAAGATCGATTGATCCGTCGCCCGTCTGAAGTCGCCTCACAAAATCTCCGTAGTCAGCCGGATCAACGAGCACACTCAGCCGCTCGTGGTTCTTCGATGCTGCGCGGACCATGGCTGGGCCGCCCACATCGATGTTCTCTACAATGTCTTCGCGCGGCGCACCGCCTGCCAGCGTGCGCTCGAAAGGATAGAGATTGACCACCAAGAGATCGATGAGGCCAATGCCATGAGCTGCCCGCGCTGCTTCATGCTCGGCATTGCCGCCAACGGAAAGCAGCGCGCCGTGTATTTTCGGATGCAGTGTTTTCACCCTGCCATCCATGATCTCGGGAAATCCAGTGACCTCGGAAACGTCAGTGACGGCAAAGCCATCGTCACGCAGGAAGCGCGCGGTGCCGCCTGTCGAAATAAGTTTGCATCCCTGCTGCGACAGCGCCGCCGCCAGTTCCTTGAGGCCGGTCTTGTCAGAGACGGACAGAAGTACCGTCTTGATTTTCATTGCGCCAGCTTGCGGCATGCGTCCCCACCTTATCGAGCCCAAAGACGGAATGCTGTTAGATTGGTCTGGCTCAGAAAGGAAGTTCGCCGTCCTGCTCCGTCCGCTTCTGCGACCTTCCGCCACGAGGCCGCGAGGAGGGATGTTTCTTGAGCGCCCATTGGATGCAGCCCGTTTTGCTTTCCGGCCCCGCAATCCAAAGGCTGTTACCTGCTCCATCGCGCGAAATGCGGGCACCCCGCACCTTGAGCTGCCAGCCCGACCCGTCGGGCAAGTAGATGTTGGCGCCCAGCCCATCCTGCATCTTGAGGACCTTGCAATTGGGCTGCAGCCTGATCACGATCCCTGCAGAGCCGCGACCGCCTTTCCAGCACTCCTCAAAGCGCATGTCCTTGCCACCAGCCGAGAGATAGAAAGTCTTGTCCAGGCTGGTTTCCTGGCTCGACCATGAAGCGCAAAGCAACTCGCCTTCACCGGATCCTGCTTCATGCCGGGGCGGCTGCGGATCTGCAGACGGCGCATCCTTCGCCTGATGAACAAGGAGCACTGGCTTTCCCATGTGTGCAATCTCAACATAGGCATCCCGGAAGTCCTCTCCCCAATGGGCGAGAATGCGCGTCTCGGCCTGCTGCAGGAGCGTCCCACCGCCGAGCGGCGCATGATTGACCGGATGGATGCCGTCGAAGAGTGCCTCGAGATGCGCCGAGACATCACCTGAAACAGCCGATGACCAAAGGCCGGGGCCAAGCCTGAACATGGCAAGATAGGAAAAGAGGCGGTCGCGGGCGGCCATCACGGCGGGCGGCACCGTGCCGCTCACATCGCCTTCCAGGAGTTTGGCAACAGTATCGGCAAGCCCCATGGCCCGGTCCGCATCCCGCCAGATGTCGCTGCCATCCGCCATGATCAGTTGCGGCAGGTTGGCTGCCAGCTGCTTCCATGCCCCCTCCCCGAGACGCTCGAAACTGTCATCGCGGCCTGCAAGGCCAAGAAGGCTCGCGGCTTGCGCCACAGACTCCTCTGGTCCATGGGGCTTCAGCTGCAAGAGCCTGGCGCACTGCATCTCCAGCGCATTCTTGAAGATGTCTTGTTCCCTCGCCCCGCAATCCCGGCCCAGAAGCGGAAGCGTTGCAGCCAGATTATTGAGGCGCTCGCTTTCGACATGCATATTCCGCGTCGGATTTGAGGCCGTCATCCAGCCGTCCATCAGCCGCGCCAGATAGAAAACATGAAGCCGGCGCGGTGTGGCACAAAAGTGCTTGAGCCACGCCAATCCGTCCCGCTCATTTCGCCATGCGGCGGAAGGCTGGGCTAGGACGAACAGCTCTTCCGGCGAAGCCGTGACGGTCTCTCCTGCGAAACGGAACCGTGCGCAGTAATAAGCATCCGCCTCGGAGGCATTGGGCGCTGTATCACTGCCGTTTTCTGCCATATCGGCAGACAGCGGCCGACTCCCCTGCGCCGCGTGCAAAACATGCGCGGGAGGTGCCCGAAAAAGCCCGATGGGCCAAAGTCCCTTTGGGCGGATCAAACCGCGAAGCTGCATGGCAATGAACCGGAATTATGCAGCAAACATCATCACGGCTTCGTTAATGAATGACTAACAGCCTGGACTATTCCTGTGCAAATCCTGTCAGCAGGGGTGGCCGGGACCATTGCAGGGGGCCGATGCCCTGTGGCAAGCCATTCCGATGAAACTGAAAATTGCCACCTGGAACATCAATTCCGTCCGCCTGCGCATTACCTCGGTTGCGCGCTTTCTCAAGGAGAACGCCCCGGACATCCTTTGCCTTCAGGAGACCAAATGCCCGCAAGGCCAGTTTCCGTCGGCGCCCCTCAAGGAATTGGGCTACGGTCACATCGCCGAGTTTGGCCAGAAGGGCTACCATGGCGTCGCCATCGTCTCGCGCCTGCCATTCCACCGCAGCCACTCGAAAAGCTTCTGCGGCAAGGGGGATTGCCGCCATATTGCAATTGAAGTCGACACGCCGCACCCCCTGCAGCTTCACAATTTCTACGTGCCCGCAGGCGGCGACGAGCCTGACCCAGAAGTGAACGGGAAATTTGCTCACAAGCTGCAGTTCCTCAAGGAAATGCAAAGCTGGTCAAAGGCGGAAGCCAAAGACAAGAATGTGCTGAAGGCCGTTGTTGGCGATCTCAATATCGCCCCTCTTGAGCATGACGTCTGGTCCCACAAGGAGCTCTTGAAGGTGGTGAGCCACACACCCGTCGAGACCAAGGGCCTCAATGACATCATCGCCGCAGGCGGCTGGACGGACGTGATGAGGAAGTCAGTGCCCGAACCGGAAAAGCTCTACACTTGGTGGAGCTATCGGGCCCACGACTGGCGCGAGTCGAATCGCGGCCGCAGGCTTGACCACATCTGGGCCAATGACGGCCTCGCTGCGCGCTTCCAGAGAATGTCGATCCTGAAGGAATGCCGGGATTGGCAGCAGCCCTCGGATCATGTGCCGGTCTTAGCCGAATTCACCTTGTAGAGGGCAACATCAAAGACTGGAGAAGCTGCGCGCCTTGGCAAGTTTTGCCCGAACCTCCTCAAACTCCCTGACCGACGAATTGAGGCGGTTGGAAAGAACCTGCAGCACGGCTTGGCCAAATTCCGGATACTCCCTCGCAACCCGCTGGAACAGGCCCGTATCGATACGCGCCGCCATGACTTCCGTTTCAGCCGTGGCGCTGACCGCGTAGTGGAACGAACCAAGCATGGCGGTTTCACCGAGAAGCGAGCCAGGCTCCGCCCGGCCAATAATGTCCGGGCCGCGGTTGACGATCGCTGTTCCTTCCAGAATAAAATAGGCGGAGCGGGCATTACCGTTCTCAGTGATGATGGCTTGGCCCCCGGCAAAGCGCTCGCGCTCCGCAGCAAAGGCTAAAACCTGCAGCGGAACGGCTTCACACTGACTGAAGATGGGGATGCGGCGGAGTGTTTCCGCGTCCGCCCTTACCCCCATGTCGCCACCCGGAACGGCAAAGCAATCCCCTCAAAACCCGATAGGCCCCACGCCAAATCGGAGCGAGCTTAGGGGCTTGAAAGGAGGCGCGCAATCACGGGATCAGCTTGTAGCCCCCGCCCTCCGTCACCAGGATTTCGGCGTGGGTGGGGTCCTTCTCGATCTTCTGGCGGAGCCTGTAAATATGGGTTTCCAGCGTGTGGGTGGAAACCCCGGCATTATAGCCCCAGACATCGGTGAGAAGCGTTTCCCGTCCGACGCTTTGCTCTCCCGCACGGTAGAGGAACTTGATGATCGCTGTTTCCTTTTCCGTAAGGCGGATTTTCTTATTGTCGTCGCGCACCAGCATTTTCGAGGACGGCTTGAAGACATAAGGCCCCACTTTGTATTGGGCATCCTCGCTGTGCTCATGTTGGCGCAATTGCGAGCGGATGCGCGCCAGGAGCACGGCAAAGCGGAACGGCTTCACTACATAATCATTGGCGCCCGAATCGAGCCCCAGGATCACATCGGAATCGGCTGTCTGCGCGGTGAGCATGATGATCGGGCCCTTGAAACCACCCTTGCGCATCAGCTTGCAGGCTTCCCGTCCATCCATGTCCGGCAGGTTGACGTCGAGCACGACGAGGTCTGCCTGTTCTGCCTTCAGCGCCTTGATGCCGGCTGTGGCCGTGGCCGCTTCGCCAACGGAAAACTCGTCATGCAGCGACAGCTGCTCTTTCAGCGTGGAACGCAGCATGTCATCATCGTCCACGAGTAGCAGCCGTTTCGTCATTGTCATCAATCCAGTCCTGGCCTAGGTCTTTGTACTCGCGTCACATGGGCCCTAACGCCCTCATCCCACAAGACAAAGGCGCGTGAGCAAGATGGTAACATATATTCACGTTCGCGCCATTAACCAATCAACGTCGAAGGCTCGTCTGTCGGCCGGTGCATGCACATTTCCCTGTTGGCTGGGCCGCACCGGCCTGACTTTTCGCAAGCGAGAGGGCGATGACAAGACGCCGATTGGCGTGTGGGCTTTGAGGCCCGGCTATTTCCGTGCTGACCGCCTGCGAAAACCGGTATGCGGTGTGGCACTAGCGCCGCTTACGGCCAACATGGGCTGGTGTGAGACTCCGGTTTCCGGCCAATATAACCGCAAGGTGCACCTGCCTTTCCGCGACGTCAGCGAAGGCATGTGGCGCACCGACAATGCCTATGATGTCGTCTTCCCAACCGAGCACAATGAGCGCCCACGCGTGAAGGGCGCCGGGAGCGCCATCTTCTTTCATTTGCTCCGTGATGGCGCCGACTGCACGGCGGGTTGCGTCGCGGTGCGCGGTTCAGACATGAGGAAGATTCTCGTTCGCTGCGGAAAAAGAACGGTTTTGGTGATCTGGCCACCCCATGGCAGCCCCACAATCAACTCCGCGCGCCGAAAAGGGCGCTCCCCACCCTGATATGGGTGGCGCCATGGGCGATTGCCTCTTCATAATCGCCGCTCATACCCATGGAAATTACGGCTAGACCGTTCTCCCGAGCCAACCGGGCCAGCAGAGCAAAATGCTGCGCCGGCTGATCTTCCGCAGGTGGAATGCACATCAGGCCTTCGAGCTCAAGTCCATGCTCATGCCGGATGCGCTTGAGGAACACTCCGACTTCCGAAGGAGGAACACCTGCCTTCTGCGGTTCGAGTCCTGTGTTCACCTGCACATATAGCTTCGGAGATTTCTGTTGGCGCTTCATCTCGGCGGCAAGCGCTGCCGCAATCTTGTCCCGGTCAACGCTCTCAATCACATCGAAGAGCGCCACCGCTTCCCTGGCCTTGTTGCTTTGCAAAGGTCCAATCAGATGAAGCTCAATGCCGGGAAAGGCCTTTCTGAGCTCCGGCCATTTGCCTTGCGCTTCCTGCACCCGGTTTTCGCCGAAGACCCGGTGCCCGGCTTCCAGCAATGGCCGTATCAACTCCGGTCCATGGGTCTTGGTGACGGCAACAAGCGTCACACTTTCCGGTGCCCGGCCTGCCTTTATGGCAGCCGCCGCGATGTGCTCATTCATGCTGCCATAAGCAGTGATGCCGTCCGTCATGGCTGGCGCTTATGGCCATGCTTGCGGGGCAATTCAAGGACTGGTAACGCCCCGCAGTCATGAATTCCAAGAGCCCAGCACCTGTTTCGATAGAACGCTACAACCACCGCACCGCCGAGCCGAAATGGCAAAAGGCCTGGGCGGATGCGGCTGTGTTCGAGGCCAAGGAAGACGCCTCGCGCCCCAAATATTATGTGCTGGAGATGTTCCCCTATCCATCGGGGCGCATCCACATGGGCCATGTGCGCAACTACACCATGGGCGATGTCCTCGCCCGCTTCCGCCGCGCCTGCGGCTACAACGTGCTGCACCCCATGGGCTGGGATGCCTTCGGCATGCCCGCCGAGAATGCTGCGATCGAGCGTGGCGTGCATCCCAAGGGCTGGACCTATAGCAACATCGAAGCCATGAAGGGCCAGCTCAAGAGCATGGGCCTCTCGCTCGACTGGTCGCGTGAGATCGCCACTTGCGATCCTGGCTACTACATGCACGAACAGGCCATGTTCCTAGATTTCATGGAGGCTGGCCTCGTTGAACGCCGCGTCTCGCAGGTGAACTGGGATCCGGTGGACCAGACGGTGCTCGCCAATGAACAGGTGATTGATGGCCGCGGCTGGCGCTCCGGCGCCATCGTCGAGAAGCGCGAACTCGCCCAATGGTTCTTGAAGATCACGGCTTACGCCGACGATCTCCTGAAGGCGCTCGATGGCCTCGACAAGTGGCCCGAAAAAGTGCGCCTCATGCAGAAGAATTGGATTGGCCGTTCGGAAGGCATGCGCTTCTCCTTTGCTGTTGAGGATGAAACCGGCAAGCTTCGTGATGAAAGGCTCACCGTCTACACCACCCGCCACGACACCATTTTCGGCGCAAGCTTCTGCGCGCTTTCCGCCGATCATCCGCTGGTGAAGGAAATCGCCGCGAAACGTCCCGATGTAGAAGCCTTCCGCCGTGAAGTGGCTGCCCTTGGCACCAGCGAAGAGAGTATCGAGAAGGCAGAGAAGAAAGGCGTGTTCCTCGGGCTCTATGCCCGCCATCCCTTCTCCAAGGACGTGATGCTTCCGGTATACGCCGCGAACTTTGTGCTGATGGGTTATGGCGAGGGCGCCATTTTCGGCTGTCCCGCCCATGACCAGCGCGACCTCGACTTCGCCCGCAAATATAAACTGCCTGTCTTGCCCGTTGTGGCGCCCAAGGGTGAGGCCAATATCACCATCGGCACCGAGGCCTTCACTGACACGGAAGGCGACAATGTTGTGCTCGTCAACTCCTCATTCCTGGACGGGCTCTCCGTCGATAAAGCGAAAGAGGAAATTGCCCGCCGCATGGAAGAGATGAGCATTGGCGAGCGCCGCGTGAATTTCAGATTGCGCGACTGGGGCGTTTCGCGCCAGCGCTATTGGGGCTGCCCCATTCCTGTCATTCACTGCAAGGCCTGCGGCATCGTTCCGGTGCCGCACTCCGGCTTGCCCGTGCAATTGCCGGAGGATGTGACCTTCGATAAACCCGGCAATCCGCTGCTGCACCACCCTACTTGGCGGCACGTCAAATGCCCATCATGCGGCGAGGCTGCGGAACGGGAAACTGACACCTTCGACACCTTCATCGATTCATCCTGGTATTTCGCGCGCTTTTGTTCTCCCCATGCAACAAGTCCGGTGGATGAAAAAGCTGCACGCTATTGGATGGGCGTTGACCAGTATATCGGCGGCGTCGAGCACGCGATCCTGCATCTCCTCTATTCGCGCTTTTATGCCCGGGCCATGATGAAGACCGGCCACCTTCATCTGAAGGAACCTTTCGAGTCCCTCTTCACGCAAGGGATGGTAGTCCACGAGACATTCAGCAACGCCGCCGGTGAATGGGTATTGCCGGCGGAGGCACAACAGGTCGACGGCAAGTGGGTGCATACGGCGACGGGCGAACCTCTCACCGTGGGCGGCATCGAGAAGATGTCGAAGTCTAAGCGCAACGTCGTCGACCCCGAAACCATCATTGCAGCCTATGGCGCCGATACGGCACGCTGGTTCATGTTGTCGGACACCCCACCCGAGCGCGACATTGAATGGACATCATTGGGCGCCGAAGGGGCCTGGCGCTTCATCCAGCGCATCTGGCGTATCGTCGGCGAAGGCGCTGCGGAGCCGGGCGACGCCATGTCGCCGGAACTCAAGAAGTCCGTTCATAAGACAATTGCCGCGGTGACAGATGATCTCGAAGGCTTGCGCTTCAACCGCGCCATTGCCCGCATCTATGAGCTGGCCAATGCCATTTCCGCTGCTCCACCGCCCGAGAGACGCGGGGCCGTAGAGACCCTTGTTCTCCTTTTTGCGCCCATGATGCCGCACTTGGCCGAAGAATGCTGGTGGACGCTCGGCATGCCGGGCCTGGTCGTGACGACACCGTGGCCAAAATATGACCCCGCCTTGCTTGTAGACGACGAGGTCACCATGGCGATCCAGATCAATGGCAAGAGGCGTGATGAAATCAAGGTTGCCAAAGGCCTCAAGAAGGAGGAACTTGAGCCGCTGGTCATGGTAAGGGATGCGGTCGTCCGTTCCCTCGATGGCAAACCAGTGAAGAAGTTCATCGTCGTGCCCGACAGGATCGTCAACATCGTATGCGCGCCTTGAGAATCATTGCCATGACTTTGGCTGCCACATTGGCAGCTCTCCCGCTTGTGGGCTGTGCGAACTACCGCCCTCTTTATGGCAGCAGCGGAGCAACTGAGGGCGTTGCTGTCCAACTATCTGGCATTTCCGTGACTGAACAAAAGAACCGCGCCGGCCAGCTGGTGCGCAACGAGCTGATGTCTGTAATGCGCGGCGGTGGGTCCAACGACTATGTGCTGGAACTTCTTCCCGAGGAAACGACCAGGAAAATCTCGGAACCGGCGGGACAGAAGCTTGACCGCTATCGCTACACATTGAAGATGAAATATGCCCTGCACCAGGCCGGAAACAACACCTCGCTCACCGAGGGAAGCGCCTTTTCGAATGTCTCTTATGACACGATTGAACAGCCCGTTTCCGATCTTCAGGCTGCCGAAAACGCCAAGCTGCGGGCCGCCAAGGAAGTTTCTGAGGACATCCGTCTGAGGCTTGCGGCATTCCTTTCCAGCCGCTGATGGCCGGAATGCGTGAGGCAGATATCCTTGACCTTGCGAAGCGAGGTTTTCAGGGCATTGCCGGCGCACTTATCTACGGCACCGATGAAGAATCAATTTCAGACATGGCCCGCGAAATCCAGAAGGTCTGGAATGGTGGTGAAGTCACTGTTGTTGAGGCTGCATCCTTGCGAGGTCAGCAGGGCACACTCCAGGATTTTTTGGGTTCCCAATCGCTGTTTGGCGGCCGTGCGCTTATCGTCATCCAAGGTGCGGAGGACCAACACGGCGCTTTTCTGATTCCAATCACTGGTGCTCAACATGCGAATGCCTTTCTCATTGCCGCTGGTTCCCTGCGCAAGAATTCAGCGCTACGCACCGCAGCAGAAGGTGCGCACACCTGCGCGGTGCTGGCCTTTCACGAAGAGAACGAAGCAGCGCGACTGATCCGTATACGGAGGAATGGTTCGGCCGTCGGCTTGAACTTCGAGCCTGGCGCGACGGAACGCCTTCTCGAACTCTGCGGCGGAAACCGCAGCTTGATTGCAGCAGAGCTTGAGAAGCTGTCATTGCTGCAGCTTGAAGGTGGAAAAGTCACTCTGAAAACTGTCGCGGAAAGCTGCGGCGAGCAAGGCGAGTCGGATTTCAATTCAATTTTCGACTCAATGCTTGACGGCAATGTTGCCGATCTGGATTGGGCACTTGCCAGTGTGTTGCAGGCCGCCGATTCTTCTGCCGTGCTGCCCATGCTGCAAAGCTATTTAACAAGGCTTGCAGCAGTCCGGGCCGCGGTTGAGGAGGGACTGAGTTGGGAGGCCGCATTCCAGAAAGCAAAACCACCCATCTATTTCGGCCAGCAGGCGCAGGTGAAAAGGCAACTATCCGGCCTCACGCTTGAGGCTCTTCTGCGCCTGCAGCTTGCAGTTCAGCAAATCGTCCTGGAGCAACGGAGCGCAGGAAGTATAGGAGCTCTTGTCACAGCCAGGGCGTTGCTTTCACAAGCGGTCCGGCTTTCAGGGCAGAAGCAAGCTACGATGAAATAGTCAGCGCGCCTTGCTCAAGAGCCGCGCCACCATTTCAAGCTGTTCGAGCGTCTTGTAGTTGATGCTGATGCTGCCACCCGACGCGCCGTGGTGAATGCCGACTTTAAGGCCAAGCACCTGCGACAGTGACCTTTCAAGGGCTCGCGTATCGGCGTCCTTGTCCTTCTTTTTCTTCTTGGGCTTGAGCGAGTCGTTGCGGCTCAGATCCTCCGTCTGGCGCACCGACAGGCCAAGCGAAATTATCTTCTGCGCCAATTCCTGCGGGTTCTCTGTGGCAACGAGTGCTCGCGCATGCCCCGCCGACAATGTGCCTTGTTCGATGTGCTCCTTCACCGAATCAGGAAGGCTCATCAGCCGCAACGTATTGGCGATGTGGCTGCGGCTCTTGCCGATTGATTCAGCGAGCTGCTGCTGCGTGTAGCTGAACTCGTCCATCAGCATGCGATAGGCCTGCGCCTCTTCCAGCGGAGTAAGATCGCTGCGCTGCACGTTCTCGACGATGGCAAGTTCCAGCGTGTCCTTGTCATCGAGTTCGCGGACAATGGCCGGCACATCGTGAAGACCGGCCCGCTGCGCAGCCCGCCAGCGCCGCTCGCCCGCCACGATCTGATAGGTACCGTTCTTGAGGGGCCGCACCAACAGCGGCTGGATGAGGCCCTTCTCGCGCAGCGACTGCGCCAGTGATTCGATGTCAGCCTCCGGAAAGCTCCGCCGCGGGTTCTTCGGATTGGCGGAGATGAGGTCGATGGCGAGTTGCTTGAAGCCCGGCGTATCCGGCGAGACGGGAGCCGCCATCTCGTCATCGCCGATGAGGGCGGCAAGACCACGGCCAAGTCTGCGTTTTGGAAGAGCTGTCATCATGGGCGGGTTGTCGCGGATCGTTTCGGATGTGAATCGGATTAGGCAGCCTTCAGCGTCCGCTCGCGGCGGATGACTTCTGAGGCCAAATGAATATAGGCCTGGGAGCCGAGACAGGCATGGTCATATAGTAGGACCGGCCGGCCATACGACGGCGCTTCAGAGATCCGGACATTCCGCGGTATGACCGTCTCATAAACCTTCTCACCGAGCACGCTGCGCACATCCTGCGCCACCTGTTCCGAAAGTGAGTTGCGCTTGTCGAACATGGTGAGCACCACGCCCTGAATGGTGAGACGCGGATTGAGCGTGGTCTTGACCCGCTCCACTGTTTTCAGAAGCTGGCTCAAACCTTCGAGCGCGAAGAACTCACACTGAAGGGGAACGAGAACCGCGTCCGCCGCCGTCAGCGAATTGATGGTGAGGAGATTGAGAGATGGCGGACAATCGACGAGGATGTAGTTGTACTTTTGCCCAGCCCCTCCGTTAAGTTTCTCGATCGCATCCTTGAGCCGGTGCGTCTTGCGCTCGAAGGCCGCAAGCTCTAGCTCGGCGCCGAGAAGGTCCATGGTCGAAGGCGCACAATCGAGATTGGGAATGCCACTGTCCTTGATGATGCTGGCGAGTTCCGCCTCACCCACCAGCACATGATAGGTGGAATCCTGGCCAGACTGCCGGGCAATACCAAGCCCCGTGCTGGCATTACCTTGCGGGTCGAGATCGATAACCAGCACTTTTTCACCGACCGCCGCCAGGGCCGTACCCAGATTGATTGCTGTGGTGGTTTTGCCGACGCCGCCCTTTTGGTTGGCGATGGCTAGAATACGCTGGGTTGCCTGTTTAGACACGGGAGATCTCCTTTATCGCCAATAGTACCGCTTCCGAATCAGTTAAGCTTTTGTACTTATCCATCTTGATTCTCCAAGATTTCGCAGATTCGGTCAATTCGAGATCGACATCTTTCCCCTTAAGAAAGAGTCCGGTGGCTCCGGAAGCGATGAACGGTGCGGCATAACCGAGAAGTTCCGGTAGTGGCGCGAGCGCCCGCGCCGTCACATAGCCATACTGGCCTCTCGCAGGTGGGACCACGTCCTCCAGCCGACCTAGCTTGACGCTGCCTGTTGCACGTGAAACACGTAGGGCCTCGGAGAGGAACGCGGCTTTCTTCCGGTTGGACTCATGAAGGTCCACAGAGCGTCTTAACGCAATCGCCAGGATCACACCCGGAAAACCCCCACCCGATCCGAGATCGGCGATAGCTCCGGCCGGCCCTTTGAGATGGGGCAGAAGCTGCAGACTGTCGATCACATGGCGGGTCCACACCGCTGGCAAACTTGCTGGAGAAACCAGATTGGTTTTCCGCTGCCACTCGAACAACAGGCCGAGAAAGGCCTCGATTCTCTCCAATGATTCACGTGAAACACCGAGACTGGAGATTGTCTGCAATTCTTCTGCGGTGGGCCGGGGAACGTTGAGTGCCATCACGCAGCATCAACCGCCTGACCATTGCGGATGGCCGCAATGATTGATGCAAGGGCCGCGGGCGTCATGCCATCGATGCGGCTTGCCACGGCAAGATTTACCGGTCTGACCTTGGAGAGCTTCTGCCGGAGTTCCATGGAGAGCCCGGGTATAGCCGAGTAGTTTAGACGATCCGGCAAGGGTCGCCCTTGCTCCTTCTCGATATCCTCGATCTCCCGCCTCTGCCTGTCGGAATAACCGGCATAGAGAGCATCCGCATAAAGCGCCTCTCTGGCGCCGGGGGTGACTGAGACAAGCTCGGGCCAGAGTACAGCCAGCCTGTCAAACGAGATCTCCGGTTGGGCCAGAAGCTGCAAAGCCGTGCGCCGCACCCCATCCTGATTGACCTTGAGGCCCGCCTTGGCAGCAGCAGCGGAAGTAAGCGACAGGGACTGCACAAGGCAGCGGGCCCTTTCGATCTCCGCCATCCGCATCTTGAACACCACGTTCCGTTTCCCACTTACAATACCAAGCTCACTGCCAGCCAGTGTCAGCCGTTCATCTGCATTGTCCGCCCTAAGGAGTAATCGATACTCGGCCCGCGAGGTGAACATGCGGTAGGGCTCGGAGACACCGCGCAGCACCAAGTCATCCACCATCACGCCGATGTAGCTGCCGGTGCGCTCGAACTGGTGTGACGGCATGCCAGCGGCAAACCGCACCGCATTGAGACCCGCCACCAGACCCTGCGCGGCAGCCTCTTCATAGCCGGTCGTACCGTTGATCTGTCCAGCCAGGAACAGGCCCTTCAGTACCTTGACCTCTAGCCCATGGGTGAGCTCGCGCGGGTCCACATGGTCATACTCGATGGCATAGCCGGAACGCAGGATCGAGACATCCTCCAGACCGGGTATGGTCTTGATGAAAGCTTCTTGGACATCCTCGGGCAGCGAGGTGGAAATACCGTTGGGATAGACCGTGGGATCATCGAGCCCTTCGGGCTCCAGGAAGATCTGGTGCGAGCTCTTGTCCCTGAAGCGATTGATTTTGTCTTCGATGGATGGGCAATAGCGCGGCCCCACACTCTCGATCTGGCCCGAATACATCGGGGAGCGGGAGAGGTTCTTCTCGATGATGCTGTGGGTCGCGGCAGTCGTGTGCGTGATGAAGCAGGAAATCTGTGGCGTCGTGATCCGGTCTGTCAGGAAAGAGAATGGCGTCGGTGGCTCATCTCCCTTCTGCTCTTCAAGGCGCTCCCAATGAATGGTCCGGCCATCAAGCCGTGCCGGCGTGCCGGTCTTAAGGCGTCCCAGCGCCAATCCCAACGCGCGCAACTGATCGGAGAGACCAAGTGCAGGAGCTTCGTTCACACGGCCCGCCGGAATCTTCTTCTCGCCGATATGGATCAAACCATTAAGAAAAGTTCCGGTCGTCAACACCACCGCAGCAGCAGCGACCTTCTCTCCGTTCACAAGTTCGACGCCGGATACGGCAGCACCATTCGTCGTGAGGCGGCTCACCCCGCCTTCGACAATCGTCAGGCCTTGCTGCTCCGCGAGCAAAGCGTGAATGGCTTGTTTGTAAAGCTTGCGATCGCTCTGCGCACGTGGGCCCCGCACTGCAGGTCCTTTCGAGCGGTTGAGCATACGGAACTGGATTCCCGCTGCGTCCGCTGCGCGTCCCATCACACCATCGAGCGCATCGATCTCGCGCACCAAGTGTCCCTTGCCCAATCCACCGATTGCCGGATTGCACGACATCTCGCCGATGGTATCAGCACGGTGCGTGACCAGGGCCACGCGAGCTCCGGCGCGCGCTGCGGCTGCGGCCGCTTCGGTACCGGCATGGCCGCCGCCCACAACAATCACATCAAATCGCGCCGATGACTCTGGCATTGGTTTTCTTCTGTTCTTTTCCGACCACGGACAATGCCGTTTCACGTGAAACACTATTTGCCGATGCAGAACTCGGCATAGATGCGGCCCAGCCAATCCTCGGCGCCGACCGCTCCGGTAATGCCGGCAAGTGCGAGACCCGCCTTTCGCATGTTTTCCGCGATGATTTCAAGATTGGCCACAGGCTCGGCGATGGCGGCTTCCAGATGGCCGATGGCTTTCTGCACCGCATCGGTATGGCGCGCTCGGACCATGGTCCCGTCCTGGGCTTGTGACAGCCGTTCTTGAACAAGCTTTCCCAACGCTTCACGGAATGCGCCAAGTCCCTCTCCGGTCTTGGCGGAAACGCCAAGGGAATCGTTTCGCCTCCGACTCGGATTATTCGCAGCGAGATCGCACTTGCTCCTGATATTAATGTCCGGCTTGCGCGGCGGTTCCAGCTCGCCATCGTCCCCGACACTTCTCAGCCATACCAGAATGTCCGCCCCGGAGATCTCAATAGTCGTTCGGGCCATACCCATGCGTTCGATTTCGTCGCTCGTGCTTTCGCGAAGTCCTGCCGTATCGGCAATGCGCACCGGCACGCCCTCTATGACGAGCGCTTCTGAAACAACATCCCGTGTCGTACCCGCCACCGGCGAGACAATCGACATCTCACGGCCCACTAGCACATTGACCAGCGATGACTTGCCGCTGTTCGGCGCGCCTGCGATCACTACCGAAAGACCACGACGCACGGCGCTTGCCATCTCTGCTTTCTTTGCAGCTTCCATAAGTTCGGAACACAAGATGCTAATGCGCCCGCGCAGTTCTTTTTCCGCCTCAGCCGAAACACCGTGTTCATCGGGAAAATCAATAGCCGCTTCGATTGTTGCTTGCGCATCGAGAAGCTTCGCGCGCCAGCTTTCATAAACGGCACTCGCCTCGCCCATGAACTGTTTCATAGCAAGCTTGCGCTGCGCTTCCGTTTCCGACGAGAGAAGATCAGCGAGTCCTTCCACTTCGACGAGATCAAGCTTGCCCTTCTCGAACGCCCGCCGCGTGAACTCTCCCGGCTCCGCCATGCGGCACCCATCAACCTGCGCGAGCTCCTGCAAGACACGCTCGATGACCGTGGCGCTGCCGTGGACATGGAACTCAGCCATGTCCTCACCCGTCGCGCTACCCGGCCCTTCAAAAAGTAAGACCAGGGCCTGATCGATGACATCCCCGGTAGGGCCCTTGAGCCATACCAAGGTCGCCTCTCGCTTCTCGGGGATCCTACCGGCAAGCCGCAGAAGGGCTGCCCGCGATTGCGGCCCCGACATGCGGATCACGGCAACGCCACTCCGGCCACGGCCAGACGAGAGGGCAAAGATGGTACCAAGGATGGCGTGAGAAGGTATCATTTCGGATTCGAATCGATACCATTATGGGCCGGGGCGCAAGCCCCAAGGCCCAGCCCAATCAGGCATTCATGGAATCGTAGAAGTCGCCATTGGTCTTGGTCTGGCGCAGCTTGTCGAGCAGGAACTCGATGGCATCGACCGTCCCCATCGGGTTGAGGATGCGGCGCAGCACATAGGTCTTCTTGAGCGTGTCCGCCTTGACCAGCAGCTCTTCCTTGCGTGTGCCCGAGCGCAGAATGTCGATGGCCGGGAATACGCGCTTATCTGCCACCTTGCGGTCCAGGATGATTTCAGAGTTGCCCGTGCCCTTGAACTCTTCGAAGATCACTTCATCCATGCGGCTCCCCGTGTCGATGAGG
>JAIBJH010000261.1 GCA_020029455.1 Hyphomicrobiales bacterium | reverse complement strand
ACTTCGACTTCTGCCGCTTCCTCATCGACAACAAGAAGATTCCCGATGACGTGACGGTCCAGGTGCTCGTGCAATGCCGCGAAGAATTGATCACCCGCACCTTCGAAGGCATCCGCGGCGCGAAATCCGTGATCGTCCACTTCTACAATTCCACCTCGGAACTCCAGCGCCGCGTCGTCTTTGGGAAGGATAAGGCTGGCATCACCGAAATCGCCGCCAATGCCGCCCGCCTCATCAAGAAACTCACCCAGGAAAGTGGCATGGCGGAGGCGATCCGCTTCCAGTATTCACCTGAAAGCTTCACCGGCACTGAGCTCGATTATGCGGTGGAGATCTGTGAAGCCGTGATGGCCGAGATCAAGCCCACGCCCCAAAAGCCGCTGATCCTCAACCTCCCGGCCACGGTGGAAATGTCGACCCCCAACATTCACGCCGACCAGATCGAGTGGTTCTGCCGCAAGATCAAGAACCGCGATGCGCTCATCATCTCGCTTCACCCGCACAATGATCGGGGCTCAGCCGTCGCCGCCACGGAACTCGCGCTGATGGCCGGCGCTGACCGCGTCGAGGGAACGCTCTTCGGCAATGGCGAGCGCACCGGCAATGTCGACATCGTCACCCTCGCCATGAACATGTACACGCAGGGCGTTGATCCCGCCCTCGACATCTCCAACATCAATGAGCTCATCCGCATGGCGGAATATTGCACGCAATTGCCCGTGCACCCGCGCCATCCTTATGCGGGCGAGCTGGTCTTCACCGCCTTTTCCGGCTCGCACCAGGATGCCATCAACAAGGGCTTCAAGGCCATGAAGGCGTCGAACCGGCCGCTGTGGGAAGTGCCCTATCTTCCCATCGACCCCATGGATCTGGGCCGCACCTATGAGGCCGTGGTGCGTATCAATTCGCAAAGCGGCAAGGGCGGCATTGCCTATGTGATGGAGACCGAGCACGGCATCGAGCTGCCGCGCCGCCTGCAGATCGAATTCTCGAAAGCCGTGCAGGTGATCGCCGATGGCGAGGGTGTGGAGCTTGCCGCCGATCGCCTCTGGCAGGCCTTCAAGGAAGAGTATCTCGAAGGCAACGGCACATATGGCTTCATTGAGCACAAGGCGGCGTCGGATCATGGCGACCAGGCCATCACCGCAAAGCTCACCGTCGATGGCAATGTGAAAACCATCAAGGGCCATGGCAACGGCCCGGTCGATGGCTTCTGCGACGCGCTACGGAAAGAGAGCGGCCTTGCCTTCGACGTGGTGGATTACCGCGAGCACACCATGGGTCACGGCGCCAATGCCAGCGCCGCCGCCTACATGGAATTGCGGCTCCCCGACGGCTCATCGCTCTTCGGTGTTGGCATCGACAAGAACATCGTCGTCGCCTCGCTCAAGGCGGTCGTCTCCGGCGTCAATCGCGCGCTGCGTAAATAAAAAGAGGTGTACCCCTCCCTTCGGGGAGGGGAGTTGCGCAGGCCCGGAGGGCGGGTGAGGCGGCAACACACTCCAGCCCCTCATGAACCCAATCTGACTCTCCCATTCAGCATCACGTCACGCCGACTCTGCCAGCTTCCCTCCATTGATTGATACCAAACCCTTGGAGGAAACCATGAAAACCGCACTCAAGATCATCGTCGTCATCAGCATTGCCGCGCCTGCTTTCGCGTCCGCGTCCTTCGCCGGCGAAACCCAGTCCCGTTCCGACCTCGGCCAGCAACTGCAGCTCGCGCTGCAGGAAGCCAACAACATTTATACCCGCAGCACAAAGGTCCAGTCCGATCTCAGCAAGAAGCACAGCCAGACACTGGATGCCATCGCCCAGAATATGAAGTGAATTGCCCCGCCTGAAACACCACTCTCAAACCCAAACCATTGGAGACTACCATGCGCTATACATCAATGATCCTCGCCCTCGCCATCGGCTTTGCCGCAACGGCTCCTGTCCACGCCGCGCAGATCACAAAGACCAACCAGACCCTTCAGCAGATCAAACTCAAAGTGAAGCCGGGCGTACTGGAATTGAACGGCAGCGATTGCCGTCTTGAAGGTGGCACTGTCGTAACACCCGGCGATGACCGTTGCGGCTCGCTCGGCGCCTCCTACTGCCGTTATCCCAACGGTAACGCCGCCTGCCTGACGGAGTAACGAGATGCTCCGCCGCCGCACCCTGGCGATTGCAATATGTCTCGCAGCGGGCCTCACTCTTGGCCCCCTGCAGGCCGCCCCGAATACAGGCGGCACAACGACTGAGCCCTCTTCCTGCGTCCAGTGCAGAAAGTGCAATGTCTCAAAGAAGGATGGCTGCGGAGATTCGCGGGCTTGCACCTCGGAATGCAACCGCGCCTGCACGGATTGCATGGTGCGCGGCTTCAGCGTCATTCAGTTCACTACGCCCAAGCCTTATCAGCCGGGCGCGGAACTGCCTTCATCCAAGATGCAATCGCAATAGCGTCTCTCCCCCAGCTCCGCTGGGGGAGTACCCACGAAGTGGGCGAGGGGGTGTCCCCGCCGGAACCCGCCTATTCGTATACGGGATCTTCGTAGTCGGACTCGTCGCTCTCCCACTTCGGTTCGCAAACCGGATCGCCTGCCGAGGAGTCCTGGCGGCAATATTTGGTCCGGTTTTCGCCAACCCTGGCCCCGGTCACCACCACCGCTTGTACGCCCGTCGCCAATGATTTCTTGCCCGTGCAAAGGACATCGGTAGAATTGCTGACCCGGCAATACTTGGAGTTCTTCCTCTGCGTGCTGACGTCCGCATAGGATACAGCCGCCATTGCAGACAATCCGGCCAATGTGATGAGAGACGCTAAGACGAGCTTCTTCATGTTGATGTCCTTCCCCGCTGATCGAAACGAGAATGTGTTCTGTGAACCTGAAATTCTTACCGCCCGCGTAAACCTCTATGGGCGCATTCCGGCAGGAGTTGGACTTAAAGAAGGCGCGCGGCTTTGCCTTTCCCGGTATCTGCCAAATTTAAGCTGCAGGAATTCCACAATTCCTCCCCCAGCTGCGCTTGGGGGTGAGGCGGACGCTCTACGCGAAGGTCCGGCGGACCTTCGCCGCCTGCCGAACGCGCGGGGTGAAAAGCGACGGAACGAAGTTCCGGCAAATCATGCCAGTGGCATGATTTGAGCTTTGAACGCCCGGAGCGTAAGCGCAAGGCCGGGAAGCCCACGAAGTGGGCGATGGGGTGTGTCAATTCACACGACACCCTTCACTCTCCACCAGCGGGCGAAGACCCGCCGACACAGTTTTCCTTTCTTCCACCCCTCCCCTCGGGGAGGGGAGTTGCGCAGCAACGGGGTGGGGCAAACGCTTCGCTTTGCCCTAATAGATTCCGGCCTCGGTCACGGGCTCATCCGCGTCCACCCAAACGGGGTCTTCTATTTCCATGTATATGGGCTCAGTTGAGCCAACATAGACGGGATCCTCTGCGCCCTCATATGCGGGCGCCTCGTACTTCACTTTCTTGACGCAGAGTGGATCATTAGGTGCGGCGCCTTCCCGGCAATATTTGTTCTGGAGCCGGATCGTCGTGTCAGTGCCAATCGCCAGCCCTTGCGTGGACTGCGCCTTCCACTCCTTGACCTTGCAAAGGACATCTGTGGAGTTGCTGAGCCGGCAATACGCGGAGTTCTGCCTGTATTTGTCGGCAGCATAGGATGAAGTTGCGATGACAAACAATCCGGCAAATGTGATGGCAGACGCCAAGAGTAGCTTCTTCATGGTGATTTCCCCTTAATGCCGCATCGGAACGAGAACCCTTCCGATTTCGGACGCA
>JAIBJH010000260.1 GCA_020029455.1 Hyphomicrobiales bacterium | reverse complement strand
CACCCATGGCGGGTGAAGCAACGAGATCAACTTCAATTCTTCCTGCCCGCACCTTATCGGCAATGGCGCGGCACAGACGCACCGAGCGTACAGGGTCCATCAACACGCGGGCGCATTGCAGGTAGCGCGGCGAATGAAGCCCCGATGACAATACAAAATGGCCTTCGAGCAAAGCTCCCGCCGCACGGAACTCGCCCAATACTTCTTTGTGGGTCAGCATCAGCTATCCTGTGAGGCGCGCAACTGAAGTCACGCTGCCCTTGCCCCTGATTTCCGCCATGATGTCATTGAGGTGGCGGATATCGAAAACCTCGATCAAGACGTCAAGCAGAAAACTGTCGGAAGCGCCCTGGACCTTACTCAGGTGCAACTCGTCAATGTTGCCACCCTTTTCGCCGATGGCCTGGGTCACCTGCGCCAGCGCGCCAACCTCGTTAAGAAGTTCAATCTTCACCCGGGCGGGGAAGCGCTGGTCTTCCTCTGCCGCGCCCCAGGTCAAATCGATCCAGCGTTCCGGCTGGCTGTCGAATTTCTCAAGCTCATCGGCGAAGATCGGATAGACAGTGATGCCCTCTCCGGGGGTGACGATGCCGACGATGCGCTCACCTGGAACCGCGCCCGTCCGCAGATGGATTTTGAGGGCGCTGCCAGCCGCTGCACCGCGCACGGGAATGGCGTGCTGGCCGGATTTGCCCTTGGTCGCGCGTGACAGCTTGCGGCGGGCCGCCTTCAGCTCCGCATCATCGACGGTCACGCCCAAGGCCTTCAGCACATCGGCGGCGGAAAGTTCCCCGCGCCCGACGGCAGCAAGGGCATCATCGGCATTCTTGTGGCCAAGGCGTTGCACGGATTTGCTCAAGGCTTTTTCGCTGAAAGTGGCCTTGTGCTGCTCCATCAGCTTGACGACCATGTCTCGGCCAAGCCCGGCAAACTGCTTGCGCACGGCGGCGCGCGTGGCGCGGCGAATGGCGGCCTTGGCCTTGCCGGTCACGGCAATGGCTTCCCAGGCGGGTGGCGGCACCTGCGCCTCCGAGCGTATGATCTGCACCTCATCGCCGTTCTGCAATTGCGTCACCAGCGGCACCACTCGGCCGTTGATCTTGCAACCCACGCAGCTGTCACCAACGGATGTGTGGACGGCATAGGCAAAGTCGATGGGCGTTGCCCCGCGCGGCAGAGCGATCAACTGCCCCTTGGGCGTGAAGCAGAAGACCTGGTCGTGGAAAAGTTCCAGACGCGTATGTTCCAGGAATTCCTTGGGGCTGTCGCCCTCCTGCAGCACCTCCATGAGGTGACGTAGCCAGCGATAGGCGTTTGATTCCGCCATGGCCTCGCTCATGCCCTGCTCGGCCATCTGGGCACTCGAAGCTTCCTTGTAGAGCGCGTGGGCGGCAACGCCGCGCTCGGCGATCTCATGCATGATGCGGGTGCGGATCTGCAATTCAACCCGCATGTGGTGAGGCCCAACGATGGTGGTATGCAGCGAGCGGTAGTCGTTTTGCTTCGGATTGGAGATGTAGTCCTTGAAGCGGTCCGGCACCACGCGCCATTTCTGATGCACAAGGCCCAGGGCGCGGTAGCAGTCCTCCATTTTTTCGACAATCACGCGGAATCCGAAGATGTCCGAAAGCTGGTCGAGCGACAGGTGCTTGCGCTCCATTTTGCGCCAGATCGAATAGGGCCTTTTCTCGCGGCCCTTCACCTTGGCTTTGAGGCCATGTGACTTGAAAAGGTCTTGAAGCGCGTCCTCGATCTCTTTCAGAACATCGCCGCTCTCCTCGTGCAGGCGCGCGATACGATCCTTTATCGTCTTGTTGGCATCGGGGTTGATAATGCCGAAAGCGATGTCCTCCATCTCGTCGCGGATGACCTGCATGCCCATGCGGCCCGCGAGCGGCGCGTATATGTCCATGGTTTCCTCGGCGATGCGCAGCCGCTTCTCTGGGCTGACGTGGCCAAGTGTGCGCATGTTGTGGAGCCGGTCTGCCAGTTTCACCAGCAACACCCGCACATCCTTCGACATGGCAAGCAAGAGCTTGCGCAGGTTTTCTGCCTGGGTTGCTTCGCGGGTGACGCGATCAAGCTGTTTGATCTTGGTCAGGCCATCCACCAGCGCGGCTATTTCGGGCCCGAAGCGCTCCTGGATTTCCTGCTGCGTCGTTTCGGTGTCCTCGATCGTATCATGCAGGAGCGCCGCGGCAATCGTGGCATCGTCCAGCTTCATGTCGGCGAGGATCGCCGCCACTTCCAGAGGATGATTGAAGTAGGCCTCGCCCGAGGCGCGCTTCTGGTTGCCATGGGCTTTCATGGCATAGACATAGGCGCGGTTAAGCAGGTCTTCGTCGGCCTCGGGGTGATAGGCCGTAACCCTCTCCACGAGCTCGTATTGGCGCATCATAGTATTAGTTTACGCAACAAAAAAGCCGGGAGATAGTCCCGGCTTCTTTCATCATTGACAGCAGTGGAAATCAGCGCATCGGACGAGCAAGTTGAATGACTTGCGAGTGGAAAGATGCACCAGATTCAAAGTGCTAGAGCAGCTTGTCGGCGGTCAATTGACCGCCGGCTGCTCTAGTAGCCGTTGCGCTGGCTGCCGGGGCTTTCGGCGGGCGGCATGCCTTCGAGGCCGCGCAGCAGTTCTTCCTCGGTCATCTGCTCCATGGCCGGGCCTTCGTCGGCGGTTTCGTTAACCATAACCATGTCGCCCGACTGTGCAATGAGCGGCACTTCCTCTGTCTCGGGCTCGTCCACCTCAACATGCTTCTGCATGGCGTGAATGTATTCTTCACGCAGATCATCCTTGTTGATGGATTCACCGGCGATTTCGCGCAACGCCACGACAGGATCCTTGTCGCGGTCACGGTCAATGGTGAGAGGCGCCCCCTGCGAAAGCAGGCGGGCCCTGTGAGCAGACAGCAGAACCAGCTCAAAACGGTTGGGCAATTTGTCGATGCAGTCTTCGATGGTCACACGCGCCATGAAGCTCAAACTCCTAAGAATGGGTGAATTCGGGGCTGTCTCTAGCGAGATAACCCACACAAATCAAGCATAAAGCCTGTCAAGCGCGTCACGCCCATCCCTTCCGGGTATGGTGCGGTCGAAAGGACTCGAACCTTCACGGGTCTCCCCGCTACCACCTCAAGGTAGTGCGTCTACCAATTCCGCCACGACCGCATATGCCGCGCTTTTCACGGCGGGGCGGGCATTAACAGGCGTTCGCATTTCGCGCAACCCCTGCGCAACGCTCTTGCATGGTTACCGCCACCTAAAGATATTCACCCGCAATTACATAGAGTTGGCCCACGCACCTGAACGGCGGCGCAAGACCTCGCTGTTAAGGTGAGCCCATAACAACTCCGAATGGGGCGTCAAACATGAAGGTCTTGTCCGCAGTGGGGGCGGCGTTTTTGGCAACCGTCCTGCAAACTGGATATTCAGCAGCGACTGGCAGCGCCAGCGAAAACACGATGCAATACGGCGTTGCCGCAACCGAATATGCCGCAACACTTCCGCCTGTCGGTTTTGTCCGTTTCTGCATGGCCAACCCGAAGGAATGCGCAAAGTACTCCATGGCCGAGCGCATGGGGCCAGCACGGATCGCCATGACGCAGGCAAAGTGGAACCTGCTCTACCAGGTGAACACCTTCGTCAACAGCCAGATCCAGCCCGTGAGCGACCAGGAGCTTTATGGCCAACCGGAGCATTGGACCTATCCCGCTACTGCCGGTGACTGCGAAGATTATCTGCTCCTCAAGAAGCGAAAGCTTGAGGCTCTTGGCTTTCCCGCCCGCGA
>JAIBJH010000063.1 GCA_020029455.1 Hyphomicrobiales bacterium | reverse complement strand
AACGGCCGCCGCCGACATTGTCGCCGCGCCACCCATGTCCCAGGAGGTGCGAAGGCCAGTCGAAAGGAAGAACACTGGCATCAATGTGATGAGCACAGTGTTGCGGAACTGGAGGAAGCGTTGGCGCTCAAACCATTTGCAATCCATCACGACGCCAGCGAGGAACGCTCCTACCATATAATGCAGTCCGCACCAATCCGCCGCGAGCGCCGTGGCGAGAAGCCAGACCAAGGCAACGAGCCAGCGGTCACGTTCTTCGAGGCGATGAATTAATTGCCGCAATGCCCAAGCGCAGACGGCAAACAACGCGATAAAAACAGCCTGCCGCCCCAGGCGCTGCCAGTCCATCAGGATCACTGAAAGTACCGCCCAGATCGCCACGTCATCGAGGCTTGCATAGCGCAGCACGCGCTGACCCAGCGGCTGCTCAAGGATTTTGAGCTCATCGAGCAGCAGCACGAGAATGGGAAGCGCGGTCACTGCGCAGGCCATGCCGATGCCGAGTATCGTTTGCCATTCCTGCGCCTGTGCGCCTCGCCAGGAAATACCCGCCTTCTGTAAGGTCAGCGCCGCTGCGGCGCCAGCCACGAGAGGAATGAACAAGGCAAAACCGGCTGTCACGCCAGTCTCGCGGCGCTTCGCCCAAGCTTCACTAAGATCAAGTTCAACGCCCGCCAGGAAAACAAAAAGCATGACCGCCCACATGGCGACTGCCGCCAGCATCTGCGTGATTGCAGGTGTGAAAAGTGCCGCATGAAGCTGTGGCACGGCAGCTCCCAAAGCGCCGGGGCCTAGCACAACACCGCCCACGATCTGCATGATCGCCAACGGAACAGCCTGCTGCCATCCGGCAACCCCGCCAAGCAGACGCCAGGCGGCATAGGGCACCAAAAAGATCACCAGCATAGCGCCGAGGAAGAGTTCGGAATTTGACATAAATGCTGCTGTGTAAGTGGCCTAGCCCATCACCCTTGTGCCGAGGCTATGGCCCACGTTGGCCGTAGCCTTGGGCTTGGTCTCACGCATTTCTTCGATGCTGCGCACCTCGCGGCGCGCCGCACCCGCCCAATCTTTTGTCTTTACTTTCGGGTTCTTCATGCGTTCTCTGGCAGCAGGTATGGCATGGGCATATTGCGGCAGCCACTGGGCCTGGGCCACCAGCATTTCATCCACCAACTGCCAGACTTCCTCGGGTGTGCAAATGGCACCCACCAGCGGATCATGCAGCACGGCTAGCTTCAAGAGTTCCACATCGCCGGTCATGGCGGCTTTGACGCTCATGCGCTGCACATTGATGGAGGCCATGCAGGTGGCGGCACAGGCCAATGGCAGTTCAATGCCTTCCAGCATCTTGATGCCGAAGCGGTCCACAAAACCGGGACTCTCGATGATGCAGTCTTCCGGCAGGTTCTTGATGGTGCCGCCATTCTTCACATTGAAGTGGCCGCGATAGGTGCGACCCGTTTCAAGCGCTTCGATGATGTGAGAGGCGTGCTCATCGGTGCGGGCATATTCCGACAGCGGTTTTTCCGCGAGCTTGAGGAAATGCGGGAAATCCTGCTCGAACCAGTTGCGGTTTTCCGTGCTATAGCGGAGATAGCCTCCCGTCTCGCCATGGATCCATTCCGAGGTTGAAATCCACTTGGTGATCTCATCCGGGCGCTTGCGATACCACGGCAGGTATTCCGACAAATGGCCGTTCGACTCGGTGGAGTAGAAACCGAAACGCTTCAAGACATCGATGCGGACTTTTTCCTGTTCGGAGAAGACGGGATGCTTCTCGAAGGCGGCCAGCAACTCATCCTTGCCGATATCGCGGCCCTGATGATTGAGGCCAATGTACCAGGTCTGATGGTTGATGCCCGAGCAGATGATGTTGAGGTCGAGGTGGTTTTCGATGCCAAGGGCGCGGGCAATCTGCCGCCAGCCGTTCTGCACGCCATGGCACAAACCCACGGTGTTGACCTTGCCGTGGTCGAGGCAGGCCCAGGTGTTCATCGCCATGGGGTTTGCGTAGTTGAGATGCAGCAAGTCTTCATGTGCAACCTTGCGCATGTCCTTGCAGAAGTCCATCATCGCCGCCATGGTGCGCTGGCCATACATGATGCCGCCGGCGCAGATGGTGTCACCGACGCACTGATCGATGCCATATTTGAGCGGAATGTTGACGTCTGTCGCATAGGCTTCGAGGCCGCCGATGCGCACGCAGTTCATGACGTATTTGGAGCCTTCAAAAGCCTTGCACCGGTCGGTGGTGGCGGTGACTTTTGCCGGAAGCTTGTTCATATCGACAATGCGCTGGATAATCTGCCGTGCCATGTCGAGGTTTTTCTCGCTGGTGTCGGTGAGCGCAAATTCGGCATCGGCGAGTTCCGGCACGCAGAGCAGGTCGCTTACCAGCTTCTTGGTGAAGCCGATGGAGCCGGCACCGATAATGGCGATCTTGAGTGACATGTCTTTCCTCACAATGATTGTAGAAATTCCCTGTGGCCCAGCGCTCTTGGTGCCGCGGCACGATACTCGGCGGTCAAGTAGTCGGCTGCATACTTCGCCTTCCTGCGCAGTTGCGGATGAGCGTCCATGTGTTTTTGCGCTACTGCCCGGTCGAGCAGGCCGAGCCCATCCAGCACCGGGTAGTAGAGTTGCTGCTCGGCGTGGGCGAAACGGCCGGGCAGGGGCGTGAAATCGGCATGTTCAGGCATTCTGGCGTGCCAATGTTCGAGCCGCGCCTTGGTTGGCTCACCCACGAAGCGGGAAGCAACTGCCTGCCAGAACGGCGTATCACGCCGTTCCGTCACATAGTGCATGTTGATGAAGTCACGGAAATCATCGACTTGCCGGGCAGCGAAGGTATTGTAGGCCTGCCGGTCTTCCGACGTTCTGTTCATGTGAAAATTGCTGAAGACCATCAGCTGCACGATGCTGCCGTGGATGGAGGTTGCCTCCAACGGCTCCAGAAAACTGGATGACAGGCCAACCGACAGGCAATTGTTGAGCCAGGCCTCTTTCTGGCGGCCGATATCAAAACGCAGATCGTTGCGCGGCTCTATGGCGTGACCGAGAGCGTTTTCGATTTCGGCCTGCGCCTTCTCTGGCGTGAGGAACTCATCGGAGTAGACATAACCCATGCCGAAGCGCGTTTGCGTAGGGATGGACCAGAGCCAGCCTGCATCCCTTGCCCAGGCGAGTGTGTAGGGCGGAATTTCCTCGCCGTCCTTCAGGTCCACCCAGAATGGCATGGCGCGGTTGACAGGCAGAGTGTCGCGGTAGCTCATCCAGCTACCGCCAAGTTCCTTCGAGATGAGGGATTTGCGAAATCCCGTGCAATCAACGAAGAAGTCGCCGGCGATCTCACCTGTGTCGGTGATCACGGCTTCAATGTCTCCGGTTTCACCATTACAGCGCGCGCCTATAACCTGCGCATCGATCATTTCGATGCCTTTGGCGTTCTTGCGCAGCCATTTTCCAGCCAGGGCCTGGTCAAAGTGAAAAGCATGATGAAAGGGGCCCATGGCAACGAAGGTGCCGTCTGCCTTGCGAGCATAAGGCGCCTTCTGCCGGTCAAGGAGGTAGGCGAAGAGATGGGTATCCATCACGGCCCGGCCCGCCGCCACCGAGAAGATGTCAAGATAGCTTTGCGGCGCGCTGCCATTTGGCTCAAGCACAAGGTGTGGATCGTCAATGGGGCCATCATAGGAATGGCCCAGCTTGCGCCATTCCTTGTGGCGGATACCGAACTTGATGGTGGCTTCGGTTTCCTTGAGGAAGGCGAATTCGTCGAGCCCGAAATATTTCAGCATCTGGCGGAAGACAGCGGTCGTGCCTTCGCCCACGCCAATCGTCGGAATTTTAGAAGACTCGACGACTGTGATGGAGATGTTGCGCATCTGCCTCTTTACCGCATCCTGAAGCATGAGCGCCGCAAGCCATCCCGCCGTTCCGCCACCGATGATAACGAAACGCTCAGGTTGACTTATGGCACCGGGAGTGTTCATTCAGCTGCCTGCCGTGGGCGATTGACCCGCGCGAATTCCGGCAGCCAGTCACCATGGGCCGCCAGGAGATCATCGGTGAGGTCCCATATCTGCTGCAGATCGAGTTCCGCCGCCGTATGTGGGTCCATCATGGCGGCGTGATAGATGTGCTCGCGCTTCTGCTCGACAAGCGCACGTACCGTCAATTCCTGCACATTGATATTGGTGCGGATGAGGGCAGTGAGTTGCGGCGGCAGGTCACCCACATAGGTAGGTTGGATGCCTCGGTCGTCCACCAGGCACGGCACTTCCGCAGCACAATCATAGGGAAGCGATGTGATGCAGCCGTTGTTGCGCTGGTTGCCATAAATGACGGAAGGCTCTCCCGTCCAGATCGAGTTGACGATGTAAGAGGCATATTCGTGGGACTCACTCACTTCGATCTTCTCGGCGGATTTGAAATTGGCCGAGTCCTTCTTCCAGCGGGCGATCTGCTCGATGCAGCGCTTGGGATATTCGTCGAGCGGAATGCCGAATTTTTCGATCAGGTCTTCGCGGCCCTGCTTGATGAAGTAGGGGGTGTACTCGGCGAAATGTTCTGAGCTTTCGGTGACGAAGTAGCCCAGCCGTTTCAACATTTCATAGCGCACCTTGTTGGGGCAGCGCGGGTTCCAGTGTGATGGTTTGGGGAAGCGGCCTTCCTCATACCCTTGCAGAAGCGCGGAGTAGAGGTTCTTGTAGCTTCCATCTTTCTGCCGGTGTTCGAACTGAAGATAAAATGCCATGTGGTTGATGCCAGCGGCGCGATAGCGGATTTCCTCCACGGGAATGTCAAGGTCACGAGCCAGTTCAAAGGCTGTCCCCTGCACCGAATGACAGAGGCCCACCTGTTTGATCTTTGGGTATTTCGCCGAGATGGCCCAGGTGTTGATGGCCATGGGGTTCACATATTGCAGCAGCCAGGCATCAGGGCAGACCTGCATCATGTCTTCGCAGATCTTCCAGAGATGGGGCACGGTGCGAAGGCCGCGCATGATGCCGCCGACGCCAAGCGTGTCGGCTATGGTCTGGCGTAGGCCGAATTTCTTCGGCACTTCGAAATCCGTGACCGTGCAGGGCTCAAAGCCGCCGATCTGGAAGGCCACGACAACGAAGTCGGCGCCTTCGAGCGCCTTGCGTTGGTTCGAATGAGTCTCAACTTTCGCCTTCACTCCTAATGTGGAGATGATCTTGCCGGCGACAATTTCAGATTCGGACAGGCGCTCCGGATTGATGTCCATCAATGCGATTGTCGCCGCCGAAGAGGCCGGGCGCTGCAGGATGTCACCGATGATGTTCTTCATGAAAACCGTGGAGCCTGCGCCGATGAAGGCAATGCGGGGATTGGCGGACATTTTTACTTTCCTCTTTCTTCAGGCGGCGATGTCAAACGCCGCGCGCACAAGGCGCTTGGTGTAGTCGGTCTTGGGGTTGGTCAGCACTTGGGCGACAGGGCCTTGTTCCACGATCTTGCCGTTCTGCATGACGATGACGCGATGACAAAGCGCACGCACCACCTTCAAGTCATGGGAGATGAAAAGATAGGAGAGGCCGCGCTCGCGCTGAAGCTTGCGCAGCAACTTGATGATCTGTGCCTGTACCGACAGGTCAAGCGCGGACGTCGGCTCATCCAAAAGGATAAATTCGGGCTGCATGGCAATGGCGCGCGCAATGGCAAGCCTCTGTCTCTGCCCACCGGAAAATTCATGAGGGAAGCGGGAGAGAATGTCGGTCGGCATGCCGGCATCGGCGAGAGCGTCTTGCACCCTGTGCAGCCGGTCGGCGCCGTTTGCGCCAATGCCATTGACGATCAATCCTTCCTCGATGATCTGGCGCACGCTCATGCGCGGATTCATGGAGGAGAAGGGGTCCTGAAAGACAATCTGCATGCGGCTGCGATAGGGGCGAAGCCCGTGCCGGTCCAAGCCATCAATGCGGTCACCGGCAAAGGTGATTTCGCCTTTTTGGGGGTTGAGCAACCGGATGAGGGCCTGGCCAAAGGTGGTTTTTCCGGAACCTGACTCGCCAACCAGACCAAGCGTTTCGCCGCGCTTGAGGTCAAGGCTTAGTCCATCGACGGCGTGCAGGTCATGGTAGGTGGCATTGAACATGCCACCCTTTTTCAAGGTGTAGGTGACGCGCACGTCCTTGCCGGTGAGGATGCTGGGCAGTTTGCCTTCCAGAGGTTTGGCAACACCTTTCGGTTCAGATGACAGGAGGCGTTTGGTGTAGGGATGTTGCGGATTGCTGAACAGCGACTCCGTGATGTTGTGTTCCTTCACCTCACCGTGCTGCATGACGTAAACGCGATCGGCAAACTGCCGCACTACCGTGAGGTCATGGGTGATGAGGATCACTGCCATGCCGTACTTCGTCTTGAGGTCCTTGATCAGGTTGAGAATCTGCGCCTGCACGGTGACGTCCAGCGCAGTTGTCGGCTCATCGGCGATCAATATGTCGGGCCTGTTGGCAAGCGCCATGGCAATCATCACGCGCTGGCGCTGCCCGCCGGAGAGTTGATGCGGATACTGCCTAAGACGAGCCTCCGGTTCGGGAATTTGTACTTCCCTAAGGAGATCAAGGGCGCGGCCGGTGGCCTCGGACCTCGACATTCTGGCGTGGAGCCGCAAGATTTCCACAAGCTGTGCCCCAACCGAGTAGACCGGGTTGAGAGACGTCATGGGCTCCTGAAAGATCATGGAAACACGGCTGCCGCGGAGCTTGCGCATCTCACGTTCCGGAAGGGCCAGGACATCCTGGCCGCGCAGGACGATGGATGAGCCTTTGGCAATCGTCGCGCGCTTGGACAAGAGCCGCATGACGGCGCGGGCGGTCACCGACTTGCCGGACCCGGATTCTCCGACAATAGCGATCGTTTCACCCTTGCGCAGGGCAAAACTCATGTTCTTGACGGCCTTGACCACGCCGCCTTCCACCTTGAATTCGACGGCGACGTTGCGGGCTTCGAGGATGATATCGCTTTCTTTCATCATCGCGTCCTCAGTAGGGGTCGATGGCGTCACGCAGGCCATCACCCAATGCATTGAAGGCAAAGACAGCGAGAAGAACAAAACCCACAGGAGACAGAATCCATGGGTATGATCCAAGCACGGAGAAATTGCCTGTGTCCTGCAGCATGAGCCCCCAAGAAATGAGCGGCGGTTTCACGGCAAAACCCAGAAATCCCAGAAATGACTCGAGCAGGATGATGGTAGGGATGCCGATGGTGACAGCGACAATCACATGGGAGAGTACATTGGGCAGGATGTGGCGGAAGATGATGCGATTGTCGGAAGCACCCACGGCCTGCGCGGCGCGTACATATTCAATGCGGGCAAGGGCCAATGTCTTGCCGCGTACTTCGCGCGAGAGCTGGGCCCAGCCGAGCGCCGCCATCACCAACACGACGAAGGCCAGGAAGACGCTGGTGGGCGCCGTTACGGGAATGAGCGTGGCCAGCGTCAAATAGAGAGGCAGTTGCGGAAAGGCGAGAACCACTTCGACAACGCGCTGCACCCAGTTGTCGAACCGTCCACCCTTGTAGCCCGATATGATCCCGATGGATGTGCCGACAATGGTGATGAATGCAACGGTGGTCAGCGCGATGGCAAGCGACAGCCTGGAACCAACCACGCCGCGCGAGAAGATGTCGCGCCCCAGCTTGTCAGTCCCCAGGAGGTGGAAGGGCTTGCCATCCCCCGTTCCAAAGAGATGAGTGTTGGCGGGTATCAGGCCGAGCAGCTTGTAGTCGTAACCTTCCACAAAAAACCTGATCGGGCGCGGGCTATCATAGTCAGGCCCGATGATGGGCTGAAAGGTGATTGGATCAAGCTCCGTTCCTTCCTTCATGGGAAAGGTGACGGGCCTCAGTGAAAATCCTTCCTTGCTGAAGAAACTTACTTTGTCGGGTGGCGCGAAGGCGATGAGAGCCTGTTTGGGTTGCACCGGCGCCACGAAATCCGCGAAAATCGCCGTGAATGCCAAGAAGCCAACCAACACCAGGCCGATCATGCCGGTGACCGAGCGCCTGAATTTGCGCCAGACCAGTGTGAGATAGCTTTCGCTGTGGGCAAAGCGGGATGCACCTGGCGTTGTGTCGAGGTAGGCAGCATCTTCATCTTTGACATAAGGGGCCAAGAGGTCGTGCTGGGTCATGCTTCGCCTCCCAGCCTGACGCGCGGATCCATCCAGGCCAGCAGTAAGTCGGCGATGATGTTGCCTATAATCAGCGTTGCTCCCAAGACCATGAGTATCGTGCCCGTGACCATGACGTCGCCACGCCTCATGGAGTCGACAATGGCCGGGCCAATGGTTGGCAAAGAGAAAATGATGGCGACTTCGATTTCGCCTGCCAGCATGTAGGGCAGAACCACGCCCTGATAGGCCACCAGCGGATGCAGGGCATTGGGAACCGCGTGCTTCAGCACCACGCCAGCCTCGCCCATGCCTTTGGCGCGTGCCGTTTCTACATATTGCGCGTTCAGCGTGTCGAGCAGATTGGCTCGCATCACGCGCATGTTGTAGGCGAGCCCGCCAATGGTGGCCACGGCAATGACCGGCCAGATGTGCTGCACCAGGTTCCAGAATTTGGCGAGAGACATGGGCTGACCGCCATAGGCGGTGGAATAGAAGGAGCCCAGTTCCTGCACATTGAGCTTGAAGGCGAGGATGTAAAGGATGATCAGCGCCATCAGAAAGCGCGGAATGGTCATGCCCAGGAATGAGATGATCGAAAGTATCGTGTCGCCCCAGCCATACTGATTGCGCGCGGCGAGGATGCCGAAGCCGATCCCTAGGACGGAGGCGAGGAAATGACAGGTGAGGGCAATGGCGATGGTGGGCGGGAGCCTGTCAGCCACCACATCAAGTATGGGACGATTGTAGAAGAAGCTGTGGCCCAAGTCGCCGACGAAGAAGCCGCCAATCCAGCGGAAATATTGCGCGATAAGCGGATCGTTAAGCCCATATAGTTCGCGGAATTTTTCGGCCGCGGCGTCGGCCGCAGCAGTTGAGGCGTTGGCCTGAAAAAGCATCTGGTTGCGCACGTAATCTGCGTAGTCGCCTGGCGGCGCCTGGATGATCGTGAAGATGATCACGCTCATGGCAAGCAGCACCGGAATGGCTGCAAGGACGCGGAATGTGAGGAAGCGGAGCATGAAAAGCCGTTCTAAAAAATCTCATTCCTTCCCGTCTCACGGGAAGAGGCAGGAGTGGGGCCGAGTTGGTAGGCCCCACCCCCCGCCCCCTCCCCGAGAAATTGGGGAGGGGTGAGCATTTGATTTAACTACATCACGCCCTTGCCGCCTGGAACATCGGGCAGCTTGCCGGGATAGAGCTCGAAATTCTGCTGCTTATCGGCAGGCACATAAACGCGCTCGCGGATGATGTTGTCTTCAGCCCAGTTGAACATGAAGATCGGAGCACCCGGTGCCACGTTGGCGAAGCGCTTGTTGACGATCAAGGCGCCTGGATAGGCGGTGAGGCCCGCCGTGTAGACATTCTCCGTGTGCAGTTTCTGGTACTGCGCCATCAAGGTCTTGCGCTCGGCGTTATCCTTGGTGGCAATGAACTTGTTGACGACGTCGACCATCTCCTTCTCGAAATCGAGCAGGTCAACCTCGCCGCCTTCCGGCGCCTTGTGCCAGTCGCTGGTGCTTGGGCCAGTTGGTGCCAAGCGCTCAGTGTTCTGGACAGCTGTCACAAATTCGGACGCGTTGCGCCAGACGTGCCAGTCGAAGTTGCCGGCCTTGCGGGCTGCTTCGCGGTCATTGCCTGCGACGATGTTAGGAATGACGCGCAAGCCCACAGCCTCACCCATCGCAACCACGCCTTCCGCCAGCGACTTGTCCGACTGATAATCGGCGTTCACGAGCATGGTGATTTCCACGTTCTTGCCGCTATTGGGGTAGTTGAGGACGCCATCACCATCCGTGTCCGCAAGACCCGCAAGGGCGAATTCCGCTTTTGCGGCTTCGACACTGTAGGGATAGTAGACGGTCGATCCCGCATCGAAGAAGCTCATGCCCGGATGGATGCCGCCGGGATAGATCGCCGCGAAGGGACCCTTCACCAGAGAATCACCCAGACGCTGGCGGTCCAGCATGGAAGTCACGCCTTTCCGGAAGTGTATGTTGCGGTTCAATTCGCGCACCGCCTGGCCACGCTCGTCCGGCTTTCCCCAGCCATTGCCGCTGAGGTTGAAATGCAGCGAATAGGCAATGGTGCGCTGGCCAAATTCGAGCCGGGCAGGGGATGCGGGGTCTGCCGCCTTCTTCAGGCTTTCCACATAGTTTTCGGCCTGTTCAAGGTTTGAGAAGTCGCCCGTTCCGGCCACGGCCTGCACGTCGCGGTCGGCCCAGGTCGATAAGCGGTAGTGCATTTCGTTAAGATAAGGCAGTTGCTGGCCGCTCTCATCCACTTTCCAGAAGTAGGGGTTGCGGCGCAGCACCACGATATCATCGGGGCGATGCTCCACGGGCACCCAGGCACCCAAGGTCGGCATTCCCATGTATGAGGGACCAAAGGCCTGCTTGTACTGCTCATAGGTATTCTTGGAATTCTTCGGGTGCTGCGGTGCCAGGATGTGTGAAGGACCCGGACAGAATGTCGGGTAAGCCATGGAGTAAAGTACTTGCGTGGGGAAAGCGTTCTCGAAGGTCCAGCGGACCGTGTATGCGTCGACCTTCTCAAGCTTTGAGCCCTTGCCGAAAGTTTCCTGGGTTTCGTTGCCCAGCGGGTTCACTTCCGGGTCAAGGACGTTGAATTCCCAGTGGTACATGATGTCGTCTGCGTCGAAAGCATCGCCGTCGGACCATTTGGCACCTTCAATGAGATGCATGGTGAGCTGCTTGCCATCTTCTGACCATTCCCATGACTTGGCCACGTTGGGCAGCGGGGCCAGCTCATCGGCCTTCACCTGGAAGAGGGGGCCAGTGCGCGTCAGGCATTCTTGCAAACCAATATCGATGCCGCCCCAACCCTGGATCTGGCCGGCCCAGTAGTTCCAGCCTTCAGGCCTGCCACCGATTACATGGCGCATCACATCCCCATAGACTCCGACGCCGTCCTTCATGTTACCGGACTTGTAGACCATCGGTTCTTTCGGAAGCCGGTCGTTCACCGGCGGCAGCTTGCCTGCCTTGACATATTCGGTGACAAATTCCGGCTCCTTGTATTCAGGCAAAGCCTTGTATTCGAGAATGTCGTTGATGCCGACGAAGTTGACCTGGCCCTGCGCGTCAAACTTCGGCGCTTCGGGCAGTGGAGCAGGCGTTGCACCATCGGCCAGCACGGCCGTGGCAGACACACCCAATGCCAGCACGCCGGCATACAGGGTTGTAAATTTCTTCATTAGTGATCCTCCCAATCAGAAACTTGTTCTTGTGGACGCGTAGTCCCGCGACTTGGCTGGCCAGAGTCGTGGGTAGACTTCGCGCGAACCTAGAATTGAGCCCGCGGGAAACTTGCGGCAATCCGAAAAACGGAATAATGATTCCGGGATTTTAAGGTGTGCAGTGCAGCATCGGCGATGATCAAACAGCGTGCCGACAAAGCTATCCCATGTCGAAGCCAATTTGATCCGCAATGCGCGCATGATTTATGTGGTCGACGGCCAGCGCATTGTGGTTGATCCCGATCAACTCCTGCTGTTCTGGGCTGGCGTGTCGCATCAACTTGTCGCCGTGGAAGACTTGGGATCGATCGAGCCTGAGCTGTGCAACATATACCTCCCGCTCGACATATTCTTGTTCATGCCGCACATCCCGGACCTGCAAGTGGCACTGCTGACAGGCGGAATGGTGCAGTTTCCGGCGGAGCTCTGCACCGTCGGGCAATTTCGCCGCTGGTATGCGGATTACCGCACCAACGATCCTGAAAGGCTGGATGTGGTCAAGATGGAACTCAATGCGCTGTTCCGCCGTGTCAGTCTTGGTCCATTGCCGTTCCTGAAAAATCCCTGGCGTGATGCGCCGGCCAAAGCAGGATTGCCCACGCCTCATGTGCGCCATGTGGTGGACATGGTGCGGCATGTGCTGGAAAATCTCCATGAACCTCTCAAGAACGAAGATGTCACCAAAGTAACTGGTCTTCACACCAACTATGCCCTTTCGCTGTTCAGCCGCACCATGCTTCTGCCGTTGAAGCAGTTCATCATCCGCATGCGCCTCTTGCGCGCCCGCGGCATGTTACTGGAGAGCGATGCCGCCATCGCCACCATTGCGGTGGAAAGCGGATTTGGCTCGGCCAGCCAGTTCTATGCCCATTTTTCGGCAGCCTATGGTGTATCGCCCATGCAGCTGCGCCAAAGCATCGAGGCACAGAAGGAGATTTCGGCGACCACGCGATAGGCAATCCGGCGGGGAATTCATTGCTAGGGAAGACCGTTGACTAGAGCATTCCCATGGCTCTTGGTAGTGCAAGTGAGAGATCTGGCCAATAGGTCACAACACCAAGGAAGAACAGCATCGTGAGCAGCCATGGCCAGACAGCCACGGTGAGTTCAGTGATGCCCATGCGGGTGATGCCGCTTGCCACATAGAGATTGAGGCCGACGGGCGGATGGCACATGCCCACTTCCATGTTGACCACAATCAAGATGCCGAAATGGACTGGATCGATGCCGAGTTTCACGGCGACAGGGAACAGGATCGGCGCGAGGATCAAGACGATGGAGGAAGGCTCCATGAAGTTCCCGGCAGCGAGCAGAAGAACATTGACCAGCAGCAGGAAGGTGAACCAGCCAAGGCCGCTGTCGGTCATTAAAGCCGCCATGGCCTGTGGAATGTTCTCATGGGCCATGAGGAAGGAAAACAGCACGGCGTTGGTGATGATGTAGAGCAGCATGGCGCTCATGGACGCCGATGAGAGGAGAATGCGGGGAATGTCAGAGAGCTTCAAATCCTTGTAGACATAGACAGCGATGACAAAGGCATAGACGGCGCTCATGGCCGCGGCTTCGGTGGGTGTGAAAACGCCGGTGTAGATGCCGCCCATGACGATGACGATCATGAGCAATCCCCAGAAGGAATTGCGGAAGGCTTTCCATCTTTCGGTAAAGCTGGCGCGGGGCAGACGGGGATAGCCGAACTTCCAGGCGCGGTAGAATGTGGTGGCCGCGAGCAAAGATGCGAGCATGAGGCCGGGGACTATACCTGCCATGAAGAGGGTGCCGACCGACGCTGATTGTACGGGCTCGCCATTGGGACCTGCATAGATCGCGCCGGACGTGGCGACGACATACATCACCATGACGATCGATGGCGGAATGAGAATGCCAAGCGCGCCGGATGTGGTGATGACACCTGCGCCGAAGTTCTTCGGGAAGCCCTGCTTCACCATGGCGGGAAGAATGATGGAACCGATAGCGACAACAGTTGCAGGGGATGATCCTGAGACTGCCGCAAAGAGCGCGCAGGCGATGACGCCGGCAACGCCAAGTCCGCCATGCCAATGGCCGACCAGGGTCCTGGCAAATTCGATCATGCGTTTGGCAACGCCGCCATGGGTCAGGAAATTCCCGGCGAGGATGAAGAACGGAATGGCCATGATCTCGAACTTTTCAATGCCGGTGAAAAGCTTGAGGGCAACTGACTCGATGGGAACTTGCGTAAAGGCAAAAAGGAAAGTGAGAACGGTGAGGCCTAAGGCAATAGAAATCGGCATGCCTGTCACCATCAGCGCGAGCAGCAGGCTGAAGATGATGAGGGCGGTCATATCACGGCCTCGTCGAGGCCATCGACATGGCCGTGGTCATGATGGGGCAGTTCCCCGGTCCGGTTGAAACTCCATGCGACCTGCAGGAAGCGGAAACACATGAGGTATGAACCGAGCGGCACGGCGAGATAGACGAGCCACATGGGCAGTTCGAGATCGGCCGAGACCTGTTCGGTGTGGGCGATTTCCCAGACGAAAGTTGCACCCAGTGTGCCGACCGTGAAAGTGAAGAGCGCGCCACTGAGCAGGCCGAAGAGAACAATGGGTTTGCGCCGCTGCGGCGAAAGGCGCATTACCAGCACGTCAACGCCGACATGGATGCCGGTGCGCACGCCATAGGCAGCACCAAACTTCGCCATCCATACAAAAAGATAAATCGTCAGTTCCTGAGCCCAGGTGAGGTTGATGTTTTGCAGGAACTTGATCACGGACTTTGCGAGAGATAAGATTGCCTGATGGTCGTTGCGCCGCGCCCAACCCAGAACCGCAGCGTCAATGCTGATGGCATAGCGGTGCAAGACCGCTACAAAAATGATGATTGTTGCCGATGCAATCAGGGTTGCAATCAGCGTTTCCTCAAGCCTGTCCAGCCAGCGCATG
>JAIBJH010000062.1 GCA_020029455.1 Hyphomicrobiales bacterium | reverse complement strand
GACCATGTGCTTGCCGTCATGGTGAAACCTGACGGCGAGCATCACTGGCTGGGCTATCAGCGCGTGATCATTCCCGATATCACCGAGAGCAACCTCAACCACCGTCATGTGCGCGTCGTATCCGAATTGGCGCCGGTAAATATCAGGTTGCTTTGAGCCTCAAATCGTCATCGAGGCTTTCGCCGGGATGACGGGAGACTGCGAATTCCGCGCGAGTTACTGGCCTTCTCTGCCTTCGCCTTTGACGCAGGAAGCCGCGCTCCGGCACGTTATAGCCATCGCGGGTGAAATGCCCATGCGTTGCCATTTGCTCTGTAGCAAGACCCCAAACTTCATCGGGCTGCCATTTGATCAATGTCAGCACAAGGCCGAGCTTTACGAAATGCTCGAACACCTTGCGGTTCTTGATCTGTTTGTCGATCCAGATTTCACCATGATAGACCAGCTTGCCGGTGAGCCGGTTCGAATAGGAACCGAGCGGCGGCTGCTGGTGGCTCGGCACCATCAGTTCCTGGCGGCGCATATAGACACCCACCATGTAGGTCACGCACCAATCGGCAAGCGTCGTGTCGATCTCATCGAAGCGGAAGGCCTGCAGGCCCACCATCGCGCCTTTCTCGTCAGTGAGATACATCCACATGGCGCGCTCATCTCCGAACATGCATACGGAGTGATCATGCATGGGCGAGGGCAGCACACCGCGCAGCTTGAGCTTGGCTTCATTGAAGACAGGCATATCGCTGGAGGCGTGGGCGGTCAGGCCCAGCGCCTTCAACTCGCTGTCCAGTTTTGCCGCCGCCAGGGCAGCATCAAGGGGACGGGAAAGACCTGCTTTTTTCATCACGCAAACTTCACTGACGGTAGTGATAACATGATGAATTAAAGGTTCTATCGCAACGTTTTGTTAACCTTAGCAAAAAGGGCGGCAAGGTTAACTGCCGAATCCCTCACCCCGAGATGGCGCGTAAGCGCCCTCGAAGCATGACGGCGTCCCGAGGGGCGGGTCTACCGCACCAGCTGCCAGCCCTCAGGGCCCAGGCGCTCCTGGGGCAGGAAGCGCGCCTTGTAGGTCATTTTTGGTGAGCCGTTCACCCAGAAGCCCAGATAGGCGTAAGGAAGCCCCATGCGCTCCGCGCGGCGGATCGTATCGAGGATGATGAAAGTTCCGAGGCTCCGGGCAGTGAGTTCGGGATCGTAAAAACTGTAGATCATCGAAAGCCCGTCGCCGAGGAGATCGATCAGCACTGCGGCGATGAGTTCACCATTGGGAGCATATTCCGTCGGCACGCGGTATTCGACAATGCGGCTGTCAACCAGCGTGTCATCCACCATGGCGGCAAAATCGAGAACCGTCATGTCGGCCATCCCGCCTTCGCCATGGCGGTGGTCTATGTAGGTGCGGAAGAGGGAATATTGCTCGCTTGTCGCCTTGGCCGGTTTCAACTCCGCGGCCACATCCTCATTGGCCTTGAGCACCCGCCGGAAGCTGCGGCTCCAGTCGAAGGATTTGACCGGCACCCGTACCGACACACAGGCCGAACAGCGGTCGCAGGCCGGGCGATAGGCAATGTTCTGGCTGCGGCGGAAACCGCCTTGCGAGAGTTGCGTATTGAGGTGCCGCGCATCGGGGCCGACAAGGTGCGTGAACACCTTCCGCTCGTGCCGCCCCGGCAGATAGGGACAGGGGCTCGAGGCAGTGATGAAGAACTGCGGAAAATTTCGGCGTTCAATGCTCATTGTGGGGATTATCGGGTGTTGCGGGGCGCGCCGCAAGCCTCTCTGGAAATGCGATCGCCCGTCGCCTAAGACCTGCCCCACAGGAGTTGTGAAATGACAAAAACAGCGTGGCTGGGATTGGGTGTAATGGGTTTTCCTATGGCAGGGCATCTGGCGGCAAAGTCGGACGCATCCGTCACGGTTTATAACCGCACCGCGGCGAAATCTGCCGATTGGGTGGGTAAACACAAAGGCGCACACAAGCCCACACCTGCGGAAGCAGTGAAAGAGGCTGATTTTGTCTTCGCTTGCGTGGGCAATGACGATGACCTGCGCCAGATTACGATCGGCGCCGGCGGCGCATTCTCCGCCATGAAAAAGGGAAGCATTTTCGTTGATCACACGACGGCCTCTGCCGATGTGGCGCGCGAGCTTCACGCTAATGCAAAAGAAAAAGGCATCGGCTTTGTCGATGCACCCGTGTCAGGCGGGCAGGCGGGCGCGGAGAATGGTGTGCTCACTGTGATGTGCGGCGGCGATGACGCCGACTACACCAAGGCGGAACCGCTGATTATGTCCTATGCCCGCATGTGCAAACTTCTGGGTGGGCCCGGCGCGGGCCAGCTTGCCAAGATGTGCAACCAGATTGCCATTGCGGGCGTAGTGCAGGGCCTTGCTGAGTGCATCCAGTTCGGCATGAAAGCGGGCCTCGACATGGAAAAGGTGATCGAGGTGATCTCAAAGGGTGCGGCAGGTTCATGGCAGATGGAGAACCGCCACAAGACCATGATTGCCGGAAAATTCGATTTCGGTTTCGCGGTGGACTGGATGCGCAAGGATTTGGGCATCTGCCTTGCAGAAGCCAGCCGCAACAAGGCGCACCTGCCGCTCACCGCGCTTGTCGATCAGTTCTATTCCGAGGTGCAAGCCATCGGCGGCAACCGCTGGGACACATCGAGCCTGATTGCCCGGTTTCCGAAGACGAAATAACCTCTATTGCCTCACCCTGTGGGACAATCTCAGTTACTCTTCATCCCCTTCGCCACATCAAGCGCGAAATAGGTGAGAACGCCATCAGCGCCTGCGCGCTTGAACGACATGAGTGACTCGGTGATGACTTTTGCAGGATCAAGCCAGCCATTCTGGCAGGCGGCCATGATCATCGCGTATTCGCCCGACACCTGATAGGCGAAAGTTGGCACGCCGAATTCGCGCTTCACCCGCGAGACAATGTCGAGATAGGGCATGCCGGGTTTCACCATCACCATGTCGGCACCCTCGGCAATATCGAGCGCCACCTCGCGCATTGCCTCGTCACTGTTTGCTGGGTCCATCTGATATGTCTTCTTGTCGCCCGTCAGCGTGGCGCCGGAACCTACCGCCTCGCGGAACGGTCCATAGAAACCGGAAGCATATTTCGCTGCATAAGCCATGATCTGCACATCTTGGAAACCCTTGGCTTCCAATGCTCGCCTAATGGCGCCGACGCGCCCATCCATCATGTCCGATGGCGCGATGATATCGCAGCCAGCCTCCGCCTGCACCAGCGCTTGCTTCACCAGCACATCAACTGACTCGTCATTCACAATGCGGCCGTTGCGCAACAGCCCGTCATGGCCATGCGATGTGTAAGGATCGAGCGCCACATCGCACATGATGCCAATCTCCGGCACCGCCTTCTTGATGGCACGCACTGCACGGCACACCAGATTGTCTGGGCTCAGCGCCTCATCCCCTTCAGGCGTGCGCTTGGCTGCATCGGTGTTGGGAAAAAGAGCGATAGCCGGAATGCCAAGCTGCGCCGCTTCCCGCGCCCGCTCCACCGCAACATCAACCGATTGCCGCACCACACCGGGCATTGAGGCGACAGGCTCCTGCTGGCCTTTGCCTTCAATGATGAAGAGCGGCCAGATGAGATCGGAGGCCGTCAGCACATGCTCGGCCACCAGCGCCCGCGACCAGGCGCTCTTGCGGTTGCGGCGCATGCGGGTTGAGGGAAATTTCGGCGTCATAATTCATCCTTATCAGGCTGAAGCTGACAAGAGAATGGCAAGCTCTTCACAGGCTTACTGGCAGATCCGGTAACCATTTTTGCGCCTCGCCATGTCCACATGGAAGTGGTCCTTGTGGAAGCTGTCGGATCCCGGTCCCAGCACAGTCGTAAACCGCACACAGGCATCGCGCCGGATGCGGGTGAGGAACGCTGACTTGGCGGAAATTCCCAATGCGCCCAGAATTCCCGACCAGTCGCCCTTGATGGTGGTGGAACTGCCATCGGAAAAGCGCAGCCACGCCATGTCGAGCGCATTGGCTTTGGCATGCTCGCTGAGTTTGCCGGAACCTTGCCCATTGCGCCGGCGGCACACATAGGCCGAGGCGTTGGAAATCACCGTGACATCCTTCTTGAGTTCCGCGCGGGCAGCGGGCTGTAATGATGATGTCACCCAGCCATGCAACGCTTCGGCCAGCTCGCAAGTAGCTTCCGCGGGAGGATCGACGGCTGTGCCGCGAATGGCCGAGATGAGAATGGGCGCCGCAGCTCCACATCCGCCAGATGACCCGATGGGCGCCAGAGGTTTGTAGGTGATGTCGAGGCCCTTCAGCAGCTTTGCACAGCGCCTCCGCTCTGCAGCAACTTCAGCTCCGGACCAGCCGCCAATCTCCTTTGGAAAGCTGGGAGCAGCATTCTCCTGCACGGCTCTGGGCCTTGGCAGCTTCAGAACTGGCCGGGGAATGTCCTTCGCCCATGCACCTCCGCACAGCATAAGCACAACGAAGAAGGCCAAGCATCGCAGCGTCATGACTTCCTATGCTACACGCCCGCAATTGGGCAATATGCCTCCGCTTTGCCGCAATTTGACCGCGTATTTGATATGAATTACGTCGTATCCGCAATTCATTAAGTTACTTTTTGTCTGTAAGTGCATGAAATGCCCAAGATAAAGAGCACCATGCGGCCACCACTGATGGCTAGCCCTGGAATGTCCTTCGCGCTCGCGCACAGAACGAGCACAACAGTGGAGGAATTGGGGCGCAAGATCATAGCTTTATATCCCCACCCACCCGCAATAGGGCAATCTGCCGCTATTTCCGGCAATTGCCCTGCGCGAGAAAACTGAATTAGATTTGTCATACAAATAAGAAAAAATGAGCATAATCATGAGGCGCAACAAGTGGCCATCACTCATGGCAAGCCTTTTGGCGCTTGCCATAGTCTCCTCGAAGGGTGCCGCTGCGCAGAACGGGCCACTGTCGACCTCTGAGGCAACGGCGCTGCTGGCGCGGATCTATGCCATTGATCTCAAATGCCAGGTGCTCTCCGCCTCAGACAGTGACGATCTCTATCAGCTTCTGCTGAGCGCCCAAGTTCTGCTTGCCAAGAAGACATCATTGAAGGAGGCCCAGACTGCACTCGCCGATGGCAAGACTGCTGCAGAAGCCTGCACCTGCGGCGACGATGACAAGGCGCTTGTTGTCTCAACCTTTGCTCTCGCTCGCGTAGCCGGCTCGCCCGTGGTGGAAAATTCGCACACGCCACAATCAGGCAATGCCAAGGAACCTGTGGCCGCCCGTCCCGAGGCCACTGTGGCACCGGAGGAACCCGTTGCCCAGTTGGTGCCACCACGGAAAGCCAAGCCGAAGGGACCAGTTACCAGGCCTGTGCCACCACAGAAGGTTAAGCTGGTACCAGAAGCACCAGTTACCAAGCCTGTGCCGCAGCCGAAGATCAAGTCAGCGCCAAAAGCACCCGTTACCAGGCCTGTGCCGGAGCCGAAGATCAAATCGGCACCAAAAGCACTTGATACCAAGCCTGTGCCACGGCCACAGATCAAGCCGGCGCAGCTAAGTAAAATCGTGCAGAAGAAGAACGCCGATGTGGCCAAGGCGGCAGCACCTCAAAAGACCAAATCGGATCCATTTCTGGAGGAGGCGCAGGATTATACAGGTCTCTTGCAATATGGCGGCCTGGCGCAGCGCTATTACATTGAGCTCAAATGCCGCTCCATGAGTTATGAGGAAATGAAGCGGCTCTATGCCACGATCGTTGTCAGACACAGGGCCGCCATATCTTCCTATCCGCGCTTTGAGGTCAAGGCCATGCTGCGGGCCGCCAAGGCCAGGGCGGACATCGCCAACTGCAGCTAAAGGCGTTCAGCGCCTCCGGCCGCCGGCTGCTCCGGCCGGTCAGAATTGGTAAACCTTAGCGGAAAACACGTCATAAACTGTCTCGTAAAAAGTCGCGAAATAGCGAAAATATAAGACCAAATTTACCGAGACTCTTCAGCCCACCTTAAAAGCCCGCGCATATATTCCTGCACAATGGGGAATAGCCAAAAAACAAGCCAACCCCGCACAACAAGGGATAGGTGGTAAACATGAATACGCAGGTGCTGGGCAACCTGGCTTTGCAGCCAGTCGAACCCAAAAGGCAGAATATCAAGCATCGCTATATGGAGGCGCTGACGCTCATTGAGCGTTTGCATCGCCGCTTGCTTGACGTGATCAAGGACGATTTCGAGCGCACGGGTGAAAAGGAAGTGAACCCGGTCCAGGCGCTGCTGCTGTTCAACATTTCCGATGCTGAACTGACGGCTGGCGAACTGAAAACCCGTGGCCACTACCAGGGCTCGAACGTCTCCTACAATCTCAAGAAACTGGTCGAGGCCGGCTACGTCAATCATGAGCGTTCGAGCGCCGACAAGCGTTCGGTGCGTATCAGCCTGACGCAGAAGGGCCGGGAGATTCGCGCGCGCGTTGACAGCATGTACAACCGCCAGCTTCAGGCCATCGAGGAAGTCGTCGGCATTTCCGCCGAGGAGTTTGAGCGCATCAACAAGGCGCTCACCCGACTCGAGCGTTACTGGACCGATCAGATTCTCTATCGTCTGTAAGCCAACCAGCTCAAAAAAGAAAAGCGCTGCGCGACTTAACCGGGTTACGCGGCGTTTTTTTGTCGGGAATCGCCGTTCTGGGCGCACCTTCTGTGGCCCAAATGCCGCAACGCCGTGAAATTGCCGAGAAGGGCTGTTTTCCGCCCAATTCCCTTTATTCATGCCCCGCGAAAATGAGGGCCGCCCATGCACGGCCAAAAGCCCGTTCGTGTTTTGACGAGCGGGATGCTGGCTGGTATGAGCAACCGAGGCCGCTCGCTGCGTCGAGCGTAAAGGGCAACAAGAGGTAGTGATGGGTGATCGCGGCAGGTTAGGCCGTTTGGGCAAATCTATATCGCTGTATGCGGGTGCCGTGGCGCTTTGCGCCATGTTGGCTTTTGCCGCCGTGCCATCAAATGCGGCAACGGTTCCACCCAACAACTCCAAGCTCACCACCCAGACTGAGCTTCTCGTCAACAAGAAGGTCGTGCCGATGCTCACCGAGCAGTCGGCAGGCCAACTTGAATCTCTGGCGCAACGCTATCGCGATATTGTTTCGGATGGCGGCTTTCCCAAGGTTCCCTCCGGCAATTACAAGAAGGGCAAGCAGCACAAGTCCATCGCCATCCTCAACCGCCGCCTCTACCTGGAAGGCTACTTGCGTGTTGAGGCCACACAAGGCGAATACGAACAGATTTACACCTCGGCGACCGAAGAAGCCGTGCGCCGCTACCAGCGCAACCTCGGGCTTGAGCAATCGGGCAAGGTTGATGCCGCAACGCTAAAAGAACTCAACGTAACGGCGGCCCAGCGCCTGCGCACTATCGAAGCCAACATTGAACGCCTGCGCACTTACGCAGCCGATCTCGGCACCCGCTATCTCGTTGTCAACGTGCCAAGCCAGCAGATCGAGGCGGTGAGCGACGGCTATGTGTTCTCCCGCCACAATGCCGTGGTGGGCCGCGAAGACCGCCCGACGCCGGTTGTGGCAACAGCGCTTTCCGATGTGATCTTCAATCCCTACTGGAATGCGCCTGCCTCCATCGTCGAACGCGATCTCATTCCCAAGCTGCTCTCCGACCGCAATGTTCTGGAAGAAATGAACATCAAGGTCTTCCAAGGGTTCGGCGGCCCGGAGGTTGATCCGCGCAAGATCAATTGGCGCAGAGTAGTCCCCGATGATTATCATTTCCGCCAGGAACCGGGCGACGGCAATGCCATGGCCACAGCAAAGATCAATTTCCCAAGCCCCTTCGGCATCTATCTGCACGACACGCCGGACAAGGTCTATTTCACCACCAATCACCGCCTCTACAGTTCCGGCTGTGTGCGTGTGGACAAAGTGGCGATTCTCCTCGACTGGATCCTGAACGGCCAGGACGAGATCGGCGCGCCGGAAATCGCCGCCTATGCCGAAACGCTTGAAAACCGCGAAGTGAAGCTCGTTGAGTCGCCGCAGCTTCGTGTGACATACCTCACTGCCTGGCCGGCGGGAAACACAGTTGCCTTCCGCAATGACGTCTATGATCTCGACAACAGCGGCTTCATTGTGGGCCAGCCCATGCCTGTGGGCGAACTCAGCGATGATGGCCAGCGCTTCGTGTTGAAGCCAGTGCCGCGCAAGCCATCGGCGGTTGATGAAGACGAGTTTGGCGGCTTCTTCCTCTTCGGCCGGCACCGCAACAAGCAGGATGAATTTGTGAACACCGTCAATGCTGACGGAACCGCAATGCCACGCAAGCGCCGCACCTTCTTCGGCGGGCTTTACGAAGACGAGCTGGGCAGTGCCAACACACAGAAAAAGAAAACGGCGTCGACAGAGCCAACAAGCACCGAAAAGAAGAAGCTGAAGAAATCGAAAGACACGCCCGGCCTCTTTGACTGGGAAGCCTATCGCAAGGGCGAGAAGTCAGCTTCGACAACCACAAAGAAGAAAAAGAAGCCTGCCGTGACCAAGGAAGCAGCCAAGAAAGCTGGCGATACCAAGGTTGTTGCAAAGAAGGCGGATGACACCAAGGCCGTGGCGAAGAAGCCAGCCGCGCAGGACGCAAAGAAGAAGCTTGAGTGCAAACCGGGCGCTGATGGCAAGTTGCCCAAGGATTGCCCTGCCGGCGAGGCGGCCGCCACCAAGAAGCCTGTGCCTCAGGACGCCAAGAAAAAGCCTGAATGCAAGCCAGGTAGCGATGGCAAGTTGCCGAAAGATTGCCCTGTCGAAGAGGCTGCTGCCAAGAAAAAGCCAAAGCCTGCTGCTGATACTGCGGCCAACTAGCACAGCGACAGAACTGCCCCTCCGGCCTGGGACGTACTGCTGCTAGTGGCGGGAGCAGTTCGCCGAACTTTCCCTTTTCACTCCATCGGCGGGCGTGACCCGCCGCCCCAGCCCGGGTGAGCCGGTCAAGCCGGCCCGTGGAGAATATTGGAAAGCCTTGGCATAACTTCCGTTCCGGAAGGTGGACGGTGCTTGTGCGGAGAATTTTGACGTGCCGGTCAACATCTACGAAGCTGCATTTTCGAACTGCCTTGCCGGCCTGAAGCGGGAAGGGCGCTATCGCGAATTTGCCGACCTCAAGCGCCAGTGCGGCAACTTCCCAAGAGCAACATATGTGCTGCCATCGGGCGAAGAGCGCGAAGTCGTTGTCTGGTGCTCCAATGATTATCTTGGCATGGGCCAGCACGCTGCTGTGCTTGCCGCAATGCATGAAGCGCTCGATGGTGTGGGCGCTGGCGCGGGCGGTACGCGCAACATTTCCGGCACGACGCACTACCATGTGGAGCTTGAGCACGAGCTTGCGGGACTCCACGGCAAGGAAGCCGCGCTGTTGTTTAACTCGGGTTACATGGCGAATCAGGCTTCACTCGCAGCACTCTCGAAATTGTTTCCCGGTTGCCTCGTCATCTCCGACGCAAAGAACCATGCCTCAATGATCGAAGGCATCCGCCATGGCGGCGCCGAAAAGGTGATCTGGCGGCACAACGACCTCGATGAACTGGAAAGCATCCTCACCCGTGCCGGAAAATCGCGCGCGAAAATTATCGCCCTTGAATCCGTCTATTCCATGGATGGTGACATTGCGCCGCTGGCCGAAGTTTGTGATCTCGCCGATGAGCACAATGCCTTCATCTATCTCGATGAGGTCCATGCCGTCGGCATGTATGGCCCGCACGGTGGCGGCATCGCCGAGCAGTTGGGATTGTTCGACCGCATCGATCTGATCGAGGGAACGCTCGCCAAGGCATTTGGCACGCAAGGCGGCTACATTGCCGGAGGCGCTGCTGCCATCGATGCCATCCGCTCCACCGCACCCGGTTTCATCTTCACTACCTCGATTTCGCCCGTGATTGCTGCGGGCGCACTCGCCGCCATCCGCCATCTCAAGTCATCAAACGAGGAGCGGCTGCTGCAGCAACGCCACGCCGCGCAGTTGCGCGCCGCGCTGAGAGAGCAGGGGCTTCCTGTACAGGATGCTCCGAGCCATATCGTGCCGGTGATCGTCGGCGATCCCGTGCTGTGCAAGCAGCTCACCGACCGGCTGCTGGCGGAGGAGGGCATCTATGTGCAGCCCATCAACTATCCGACCGTTGCTCGCGGCGAGGAGCGCATCCGCCTGACACCAGGGCCCTTCCACACGCCCGATCTCATTGCCGGGTTGGTTGATGCCCTGGCCCGGCTCTGGCCGGAAATGGGCCTCCGGAAGGTCGCTTAGGGAATAGCTTCCGCCAATCCGAGAAGGCTATGGACCGGGCCGCGCCTGACCGTCTAGAGCAGGCCGCGACAACCGGAGATTCCCATGGCCAAGAAAGCCTCCAAGGCAAAGCCCAAGAAAGCTGCAAAGAAGAAGCCCAAGGTCCTCTATCCGGGCTTCTTTAAGGAGAGGCTCGCCAAGACCGACCCCAAGATCGCCAAGGCCATCCAGTCGGAGCTTCTGCGCCAACAGAACGAGATCGAGCTGATCGCCTCCGAGAACATTGTCTCAAAGGCCGTGCTGGAAGCCCAGGGCTCGGTGATGACTAACAAATACGCGGAGGGCTATCCAGGCCGCCGCTATTATGGCGGCTGCCAATACGTGGACCAGTCCGAGCAGCTGGCGATCGACCGAGCCAAGGAACTCTTCAACGCCAACTACGCCAATGTGCAGCCGCACTCGGGCGCCACGGCAAACCAGGCGGTGTTCTTCGCGCTCCTTCAGCCGGGCGATACCTTCATGGGCCTCGACCTTGCCTGCGGCGGGCACCTGACGCACGGCTCGCCGGTGAACCAGTCCGGCAAATGGTTCAAGGTTGCTTCCTACAAGGTGCGCGAGGACAACCAGCAGATCGACTATGACGCCGTGGCCCAGCAGGCGCTTGAGGTGCGGCCCAAGCTCATCATCGCCGGCGGCTCGGCTTATCCGCGCATCATCGACTTCAAGCGCTTCCGCGAAATCGCCGACAGCGTCGGCGCCTATCTCTTCGTCGACATGGCGCACTTCGCTGGGCTCGTGGCGGGCGGTGCTCACCCTAACCCGGTGGAACATGCCCATGTGGTGACGACGACGACACACAAGACATTGCGCGGTCCCCGCGGTGGCATGGTCCTCTCCAAGGACGAGGACCTCGGCAAGAAGATCAACTCCGCCGTCTTCCCCGGCATCATCGGCGGGCCATTGGAGCATGCGATTGCCGCCAAGGCGGTGGCCTTCGGTGAGGCCCTGAAACCGGCGTTCAAGAAATACGCCCAGCAGGTCGTGAAAAACGCACTTGTCCTCGCCGACACCATGATCGAGGGCGGCTGCGCCATCACTACCGGTGGCACCGACACCCACCTGATGCTGGTTGACCTGCGCAAGAAGGGGCTCACCGGCAAGGCCGCGGAGGCGGCCCTTGGCCGCGCCTACATCACCTGCAACAAGAACGGCATTCCCTTCGACACTGAAAAACCGATGATCACGAGTGGCATCCGGCTGGGATCACCTGCGGGAACGACGCGCGGCTTCGGCGAAGCTGAATTCCGCGAAGTGGGCCACCTCATCAATGAGGTCCTCGACGGCCTTGCGAAGAATGGCGAAGATGGCAATGTGAAGGTCGAATCATCGGTGAAGCGCCGCGTCATGGGCTTGACCAAGCGCTTCCCGATTTACAGCTAGGAAGGTCTCCCGGCCAAATGCGCTGCCCGTTCTGCGGCAATGGCGACACCCAGGTGAAGGACAGCCGCGCCACCGAAGACAATTCGGCGATCCGGCGCCGGCGCATCTGCGCCACCTGCGGCGGCAGATTCACCACCTTCGAGCGCGTGCAGCTGCGTGAGCTGATGGTGGTGAAGAAGTCCGGCCGCCGCACCCCTTTTGAACGCGACAAGCTGATGCGCTCGGTGCAGGTGGCATTGCGCAAACGCCCCGTCGAGGAGGAAAAGGTTGAGCGCATGGTTTCGGGCATCGTGCGCCAGCTTGAAAGCCTAGGCGAAAGCGAGATCAGGTCCGAGCAGATCGGCGAACTGGTGATGGAGGGCCTCAGGAACCTCGATGACATCGCCTATGTGCGCTTTGCCTCGGTCTACCGCGATTTCCGCGAAGCCA
>JAIBJH010000061.1 GCA_020029455.1 Hyphomicrobiales bacterium | reverse complement strand
GGCCGATGACGGGAAATTGCTCTACCGCATCGACCGCGTGCACATGAACTCAGTGGAGGCGCTGGCGCCTTTCGTCGTCCCGGCCGTGCTGGCAATGATGGTGGGTGTCGGGCCGGCCACCCTGGCGGTGTTGATATGGCTTCATGTCGCGATTCGCCTGCTTCACCTGATGGTCTATGTGCGCGGCGGCGACGCGGCCAAAGGTGGCAGCTTCAGAACCGTTCTCTATGTCTCGGGCGCACTGGTCACCTTGATTCTTGTTGTCGTGACCGGCTGGGCAGCCATCTACTGAGCGACATCGTGGCTGAGACACTCGGTATCATCTGGCTTGGCGGGCGTGTTGAACTTCACTGGCTGCAGCAAAGCCGTGGAGAAGCGTTTACCCAATTTTTTCGCTCAACCGTGAGGCATGACATCTGGAAGTAAGCGGCCTGTAGATTCGAACCGCCAAAGCCGTGCCCGTGACGGGCAAAGGACTGGAGGAGAGGCCGCCGGCGCCTGCCGCGGAGCTGTCTCCATACATGGTATTGGGGTGCTGCCTGGTTGCCAACTGATGGCTTCCGACCATGATCGCAGCAAGCCGCCGTGCGCTCGGCGGCACGATGGCGTCCGTAGCCGACTTTGATGAGCAGACCCTCTGCACACGTTCGGGCCAGGTTACAGCGAGGCACGCCGATCTCCGCAAGATCGCGTGTTAGCACCATACCGCGTGCTTGGGCGAGCGCGACAACTCGGTCCCTCAGCGACGGTTTCGGGGGCCCGGCAAGGCGTGGCCTTTCCACGCGGTCTCGGTCACGCTTGCGCAGTTTCGGCGCTGAATGCGCATCCTGGCGCGGGGAAGTCGCAAATTCGAATTTCTCAGTTTCGTCGACCCCGGGAAGCCGTCTCATCCATCACAATTCTAGAACGCCGCCGTGACGCCGCTTCATTTGACGGTTGTGGCGGCTTGCGGCAATGCTGGCTCGAACAGGTTCACGACATGGATATGAAAGCGAGCACGCAATGGTGCGTCATAACTGGCGCACCCAGCTCTGGGAAAACCACCACCGTCAACCTGCTCAAAGAGCGTGGTTACAAGACCACTATCGAACACGCTCGGCACTACATTGACACGCAGCGGATTGCTGGCAAAACTGTTCAAGAAATACGAGCAAATCAAGCAGCTTTTCAACAGAGTGTGCTTGATATGCAGATTGAGCAAGAGCGAGAACTATCGCCTGATGAGACCGTCTTTCTTGACCGCGCCCTTCCTGACGCATTGGCATACTACCGTTTTCTCAAGCTCGAGCCGGATCAAAAACTCCTTGATGCCATTAACCGCTCCACCTACAAAAAAGTGTTCATATTGGAGCCGTTGCCTTTAGCTCCTGACTACGCACGGACAGAAGACGAAACTGCACAGAAGGAACTACATAAACTCTTGACCGAAGTGTACGAAACGTTGCCCGCGCCAGTGGTGCATGTGCCTGTGCTGCCCGCGAAAGAGCGTGTCGATTTCATTCTGAATAACCTACTGCAATCGAGCGAATAGCGGCAGTCAGCCACGCACTCAATTCATATCGGCAGTTACAAACGCACCCAGACTAGAGCAGCCGACGGTCAATTGACCGTCGACAAACTGCTCTAGCACTTTGAATTTGGTGCATCTTTCCTCTCGCAAGTGATTCCACTTGCTCGTCCGATGCACTAGGGAGCAATTTTCTCGTGCATCGGTCCGTTGGATCGGCCTTTTCCGTCTCGTTTGACGAACGCGCACAAGATAGGTCAAGCTGGACAGGAACAGGTACATCATGGACATCAAAGCCGACACCATTGCCGCCATCGGCAACACGCCCCTCATCAAGCTGCGCAAGGCATCCGAACTCACGGGGTGCACCATTCTCGGCAAGGCGGAATTCATGAACCCCGGCCAATCGGTGAAAGACCGCGCCGCGCTCTTCATCATAAGGGATGCCATGGCGCGCGGTGAATTGAAGCCGGGCGGAACCATTGTCGAAGGAACCGCCGGCAACACCGGCATTGGCATCACCATCGTTGCCAACGCGCTTGGCATCAAGTCGGTGATCGTCATTCCCGACACGCAATCGCAGGAGAAGAAGGACGCGCTGCGCCAGCTTGGCGCCCATCTCGTGGAAGTGCCGGCCGTCGCCTACAAGAACCCGAACAACTATGTGAAATATTCGGCGCGCCTTGCAAAGGCCATGGGCGCGATATGGGCCAATCAGTTCGATAATGTAGCAAACCGCCAAGCGCATATCGACACGACAGCACCGGAAATCTGGAACCAGACGGAGGGCAAGTTAGACGGCTTTGTCTGCTCCGTTGGCTCTGGCGGCACATTGGGTGGCGTGAGCCTTGCATTGAAAGAGCGCAACAAGAACATCCGCATCGCCATCGCCGATCCCATGGGGGCCGCGCTTTACAGCTACTACAAGACGGGCGAGCTTAAGTCCGAAGGTTCTTCGATCACCGAAGGCATCGGCCAGGGCCGCATCACCAAGAATCTCGAAGGCATTGTGGTGGATGACGCCTTCCAAATCCCTGACAGCGAGGGCATTCCCATTGCCTTCGATCTTCTCGAACACGAGGGCCTGTGCATGGGCGGCTCTACCGGCATCAATGTGGCGGGCGCCATTCGCCTCGCAAAACAGATGGGACCGGGACACATCATCGTCACCGTGCTTTGTGATTTTGGCACGCGCTATGCATCGAAGATGTTCAATCCCGACTTCCTGCGCTCGAAGAATTTGCCCGTGCCCCATTGGCTGACGGACAAGGTGGACGTGCCGAAGGTTTTCGAAGAGGTTCCGGCGTGACGGCCCTGCTCTTCCGCGACGATCCTTATCTGCAAGAATGTGAAACGGTCGTCGCCGGCATCAATGACCGTGGTGGCATTGTCACGGAACATACCGTATTCTACGCAACTGCTGGCGGGCAACCGGGCGACAAGGGAGTGATTGCGTGGAACGGCGGCCAGTCGCAGATCGCCACCACCGTCTATGACGAGAACAAGACACCAGTGCATGTGCCAGCTGAAGGCCAAGCCCTTCCCACTGCTGGGGAGAAAGTGACGCTCGCCATCGACTGGGCCCACCGCTACCGCATCATGCGCAGCCACACCATGATGCATCTGCTCTGCGCTGCTATGCCTTTTCCCGTCACAGGATCGTCAATCACCGAAGATGGCGGCCGCATCGACTTCGACATTCCCGAAGGCCAGATCCCCGATCGTGATGCGCTCGCCGCAAAAATCAACGGCTGGATATCGGAAGGACATCCCACCTCCACAAAATGGATCAGCGAGGATGAACTCGATGCCAATCCGCAATTGGTGAGAACATTGTTTGTGAAACCGCCACGCGGTTCAGGCCAGATCAGGCTCGTGCTGATCGGTGAGAACGGTTCAGTTGATTTGCAACCCTGTGGCGGAACACATGTCAGAAATACGAGTGAAATTGGCGAGATCGCCGTCGACAAGATCCAGAACAAGGGCAAGATCAACCGCCGCATCCGATTGGTGTTGGTGAAGCCATGAGTGAGAATGTCGTTTCAACAACATGGCTCGCCGAACGGCTTTCCGCGCCAGATATCGTGGTGATCGACGCTTCCTGGCATCTTCCCGCAGCCAAGCGCGACCCCGAGGCGGAGTTTCTTGCCAAACACATTCCGGGCGCACGCTTCTATGACATTGATGCGGGCTCAGAACCCAACACCATGCTTCCCCACATGCTGCCTTCGCCGGAAAAATTCGCCCGCGACGTGAAAGCGCTTGGCGTCGGCGATGGCAAGACAGTGATCATCTATGACGCGGCCGGATTGTTCTCTGCCGCGCGCCTTTGGTGGATGCTGAAAGTCTTCGGCCATCGTGATTGTGCTGTGCTCGATGGCGGCCTGCCCAAATGGGAACGCGAGGGGCGGCCATTGGAAAGTGGCGAACCGTCGAAGGCGGCCGAACGCCACTTCACCCCACGCCGCAATGCCACCATGGCGAAGTCACTTGCCGATGTGCGCGACGCCATTGCCAGCGGAAGCGCGCAGATCGCCGATGCACGTGCACCTGGCCGTTTCCGTGGTGAAGCGCCCGAACCCCGCCCCGGTGTCCGCTCTGGCCATATGTCGGGCGCCAAGAACGTCCACTACCTCACACTGCTGAACGAAGATGGAACTTTGAAAACCGTTGACGAGTTGCGGGCCGTGTTCAGCGCCGCTGGGATCAACCTCGAAAAGCCGGTGATCACCAGCTGCGGCTCGGGCGTCAATGCCGCCATCCTTTCACTCGCCCTCGCCAGGATCGGCGCACCAAACCACAGCCTCTATGACGGCTCCTGGACCGAATGGGGCTCGAGCACGGAAAAAGTTGTGACGGGACTTTAGCGAGCGGACTTCCGCAGCCAGTTGGTAGCGAAATTCTATTCTGCGAGTTTCCTCAACGCATTTAGGTACTTATGCATGAATTTCCGTACTGCATGAACCGCTTTGTCGAACTTGTCATCATAGGGTGCGACTTCAAAACCCTTCGGTGTCCGCACAATTGAGACCGCATCCCCTTCACGCAGACCCAAATCCTTCGCTATTTCCGAGATACTGATTATCAGCGAGTTGCCGACCTTTCGAATGAAAATGGGCTTCTTCGTCTCAATACCTCGCGGAATCACCTCACCGGCGGCGCATAGAGAATGCCGCCATTGCTCCACAGATTGTTGAGGCCGCGGTCGATCGCCAGTTTGGAATCCTTGCCCAGGTTGCGCTCGAAGATTTCGCCGTAATTGCCGACAGCTGAGATGGCGCGTGCCGCCCAGTCATTGTCGAGGCCAAGGTCAGCGCCGAACGTGCCTTCAACACCAAGCAATCGGCGCACCCCTGCCCTTTTGCTCTTGACCTTCTCATCAGCCACATTGACACCCCGCACCTCTAGCTCGTCGGCGTTGATGAGGGCGAAGAGAGTCCAGCGCACGATGCTGAACCATTGCTCGTCGCCCGTACGCACTGCAGGCCCAAGCGGCTCTTTTGAGATCACTTCAGGCAGCACGATATGTTCATCGGGCCGTGCGAGCTTCGTGCGGATGGCATAGAGCTGCGATTGGTCGGCGGTGTAGGCGTCACACTCGATCTTCTCATAGGCTGCGATGGCATCTTCCGCCTTGTCGAAGACTTTTGCCGCGTAGGCCATCTCGCGCTCCTTGAAGAAGTCATCGACATTGGCTTGGGTCGTGGTGCCGGAAACGAAACAGATGGACGCCTGGCTCATGTTGAACACTGAAGTGACGCCCGACAGTTTCGCCACCATGAAGCCCTGGCCATCATGATAGCTCACGCCGGCAAAGCGGATGGGCCATTTGGTCTCGCGCTCCATGGTCCAGGTGGTGTTGCGCGCGAGGAGATCTACTTCACCTGCCTTCAGTTTCTCAAAACGGTTCTGTGCTGTGAGCCCGACATATTCAACCTTGCTGGCATCACCTAACGCGGCAGCCGCAACCGCCTTGCAGAAATCCACATCAAACCCGGCCCACGCACCATCGGCGCCTTTTTCCGCAAAACCGAGAAGTCCCGTGTTGATGCCGCACTTGAGCGACCCGCGCGCCTTGACATCGTCAAGTGTGCCCGCTTGCGCCGCAAAGGCAAACAGCAAGGTTGAAACAGAGAGAATGAAAAACCGGCGCATTGTGAGTTCCTGATTGAGAAGCGGGGCGACCTTAACGCGGCATTTGCAGCTTGCCAACGGCGGCGAGGAGAGCGCTGATTGAATGATAGGCGGGACATTGCGGCTTCTGTGGCCGCTCGATCATCAGCACTTCGATGCCGAGTGCGTTGGCCGCCTTGACCTTCGAGAGCATGGCTCTCCCTCCCGCATTCTTGCTGATAAGATGCGTAATGCGGTGTTGGCGCATCAACGCCTGTTCATGCTCGACGCTGAAGGGTGGCCTATCAAGAATGAGTACCCATCCTGCCAGCAATGGCGCATCGGGCACTTCGATACTTCGTACCACGCCACTGAGTGCTGGATATTTCGCCAACGCCGAAAGGTTCTTGCGGCCAGTCGTCACAAAAACCCTGCCGCCGTCAGGGAGGTTGGCAAGGGCGCTCTCGAAGCTGTCCAAACCTTGCCACTTGCCGTCTTGCGGCTGCAGCCAGGCAGGCCGCTCAAGCCGCATGAGTGCAACGTTGCCGCGCGCTGCCGCCGCATGGGCATGTTTCGAAATCTGCGCCGCAAAGGGATGCGTTGCGTCAATGACGAGAGTCACGCCTTCGTTCTTGATATAGGCGTGAAGTCCTTCTTCACCACCAAATCCTCCGCGCCTCACCTTGCCCTTCGGCAAGTTGGGTTCGTGCGTAACACCGGCGAGCGATGTGATGACGTCGTGCCCCTGCTCCACCAGCGCATCGGCAAGCTCTCGCGCTTCGCCCGTGCCTGCGAGGATCAATATGCGTTCAGGCATGGGCGATGATCCGGCCATCGCGGCCAACGATGATCACATCAGCCTCACTTGCGCCACCTAATATGGCATCGACGTGAGTGAGCGCTTCTTTGGCGACACGTTGCGCGAGTTCCGGCCCTGCCATTTCCAAAACCTCTTGCGCCGTGTTCGCCGCAAGAATTTTCTCTCGCAGTTCCTTCGGACTTCTTTCTGCAAGCCAGGCGAAATCCACTTGCGAACGGCCGGAGTGTAAATCCATCGCGCCATGTGCGAGCTTCGCCATCTTGCCGAAACCGCCGCCAATGGTGACACGCGGCACCGGATGAAGCTTGAGATATTTGAGGAGCCCGCCTGCGAAATCGCCCATATCGAGCATCGCCTCAAGCGGCAAACCGTAGTGGGTACGCACAGCGTCTTCCGATGTCGATCCGGTGCAGCCCGCCACATGGGAAAGACCCATCGCCCGCGCCACATCGATGCCGCGATGGATGGAGGCAATCCATGCCGAGCAAGAGAACGGATTGACGATGCCCGTTGTGCCGAGGATTGAGAGCCCACCCACAATGCCAAGACGGGGGTTCCAGGTCTTGGCGGCAAGCGCCTCGCCGCCGGGGATGGAGATTTCAATCTCTGCGCCGGTCCGCAGTTCAGCAGCAACCAGTTCCATCATCTGGCGCGGCACGGGGTTGATGGCAGGCTCACCCGGCGCAATGGGAAGCCCCGGCTTGGTCACGGTTCCCACACCCTCGCCTGCTTTGAAAACAATGCCTTGGGGGAGCAGCCTCACTCTGGATATCAGCATTGCCCCATGGGTGACATCTGGATCATCCCCTGCGTCCTTGACGATCCCGGCCCTTGCAAAGCCCTCCCCCAATTCCTCAATAGCGAGCGCAAAGGCGACCCTCTGGCCCTTTGGCAGGGTGATCTCGACAGGGTCTGGAAACTTGCCGGTCAATAACGCGGTTAACGCCGCCTTGGTGGCAGCCGTGGCGCAGGCGCCTGTCGTCCAGCCGCGGCGCAATGCCTGTTCTGGCTTCTCCTGTCGCATGGCCTCACGGTATAAGGAGCCATGACCGGAACGCCAACCAAATCCGTGAAAGACTGGCAAGCAGAAAAGGCCGCGAACGGCTTTGCGCGGCTTGATGCCGAGGCATTTCCCATTTTCGAGGAAGGCTGGGTCTGGCTGGTAGGCGCAGGTCCCGGCGCACCTGGTCTCATGTCGCTGCTCGCCTATCACGCCATGCAGCATTGCGACGTGGTGGTCTATGACGCGCTGGTCAATCCCGACATTCTGGGCTGGGTGCGTGTCGGTGCAGAATTGGAATATGCGGGAAAGCGTGGCGGCAAGCCGTCGCCCACACAAAAGGACATTTCGATCCGGCTCATCGAACTGGCAAAGTCCGGCAAGCGAGTTCTGCGTTTGAAAGGCGGCGATCCTTTCATGTTTGGCCGCGGCGGCGAGGAAAGTCAGACACTTGCCAAGGCCGGTGTTCCTTTTCGCATCGTGCCAGGCATTACATCCGGCGTTGGCGGCCTTGCCTATGCAGGCATTCCTGCAACACACCGCGACACCAACCATGCCGTGATCTTTCTCACGGGCCATGACGCTTCCGGCAATATGCCCGCCAATGTGAACTGGCAGGCCATCGCCACGGCAGCACCCGTGTTAGTGATGTATATGGCGGTGAAGCATCTGGGTGAGATCGCCGCAACGCTGATGGCTGCGGGCCGTACCGCCGATGATCCCGTGGCAATCGTCAGCAATGCCTCTCTGCCGCAGCAGCAAGTCGCGATGACCAACCTGAAAGAGGCCGGACAATTTGTGTTGGCGAACAGCCCACCGACACCGGCTATTGTTGTTGTCGGCCACGCATCAGACTGGCGCAGCCTTCTGGATTGGTATGGTCCTGCCCTGCGGGAGAACAAGATTGGCTAAGGCGATCATCGTCGCAGCCCCCCATTCCGGAAGCGGCAAGACTCTCGTGACTTTGGGTTTGTTGCGGGCGCTGCGCAATCGCGGGGTGAAGGTTGCATCCTTCAAGGCAGGGCCAGACTACATTGACCCGCAATTCCATGCCGCAGCCAGTGGCAGGGAGTGCATCAATCTCGATCTCTGGGCCATGGGTAAGGATCATTGTGCCTGGCTTCTCGAAACCCACTCCAAGGATGCCGAGATCGCCATCATCGAAGGCGTGATGGGTCTTTTCGATGGCCCTGAAGGTGCCCCCGGCTCAACCGCCGATCTTGCCGCAGCACTGGGCTTGCCCGTGCTGCTCGTCATCGATGTGGCACACCAGGCCCAGTCTGTGGCGGCACTTGTCGAAGGTTTTCGGAAATTTCGAAAAGATGTGGAGATCTCGGGCCTGTTTCTCAATCGCGTGAAGAGCGACCGGCATGCTGCTCTCCTCCAAGAGGCGATCCGGCCGTCCGGCATCCCGATCATGGGTGAGATGCGACAGGTTGACTCACTTTCCCTGCCCTCGCGACACCTCGGATTGGTGCAGGCCATTGAGAATCAATCCCTTGAAATGACTCTTGAAAGTGCTGCTTCAGGAGTTGCACGTGAAACAAAACTTGACACGTTTTTCGATATTGCCCGAAACAGCGCGAATCACCTGCTGAGCGGGCATTTTTCGCTGCCGCCCTTGGGGCAATCCATTGCGATAGCAAGGGATGAAGCCTTCTCATTTGCCTATCCTCACATACTCAACGGCTGGCGGGCCATGGGAGCCGAACTGAGCTTCTTTTCACCTTTGGCGGATGACGCCCCGGAATCTTCGGCAGCGGCGATCTACCTGCCCGGTGGCTATCCTGAACTGCATGCCGGAAGGTTGGCCGCGAACACCCGGTTTATGGAGGGCCTGCGCCAGTTTGCCGGCCTCATCTATGGCGAGTGCGGCGGTTACATGGTTCTGGGCGAAAGCCTGACCGACGCCTCAGGCACCGCACATCCCATGGTGGACCTTCTGCCCCTCGAAACCAGCTTCAAAGACCGGAAACTGCACCTCGGCTATCGCCAACTCATGCCCGAGAACGCGCCGTGGTCGATGCCCCTTCGTGGCCATGAATTCCACTACGCAACGATCGTCAGGGAAGGTGACGGCGATAGGGTCTTCGACGCAGCAACTGCCAACAGCCGCGCCCTGGCTAAGATGGGGCTAAGGCGCGGCAAGGTAATGGGCTCCTTCGCTCATGTGATTAGTGTAGCGCCATGACAGCCAAGGCCATCATGTTCATGGGAACGGGCTCCGATGTGGGCAAATCGCTTATTGTGGCAGGCCTTTGCCGCCTTCTTGCCAGCAGAGGCATCCAGGTCGCGCCCTTCAAACCACAGAATATGTCCAACAACGCGGCGGCCACGGCAGAAGGCGGCGAGATTGGCCGGGCCCAGGCTCTGCAAGCACGGGCTGCACGGCTCGCGCCTTCAGTTCATATGAACCCAGTGCTTCTGAAGCCAGAAAGCGAAACGGGTGCGCAGGTAATTGTCCAGGGAAAGCGCGCAGCAACCCTTTCAGCCGAAGCCTACTTCGCCGAACGGCAGAAATACCTGCCCCCCATCCTTGAGAGCTTTCATCTCCTCGCCAAGGACCATGACATCATTCTCGTCGAAGGGGCCGGAAGCCCTGCTGAAACCAATCTGCGGGATGGTGACCTTGCCAATATGGGTTTTGCGGAGGCGGCGGACGTCCCTGCCATCCTGATCGGTGACATCCACCGTGGCGGCGTCATCGCTTCGCTAGTGGGAACCCACGCTATCCTCGCCAAAAATGACCAGAAGCGCATAAAGGGATTCATAATCAACAAGTTCCATGGCGATCCTCAACTGTTCTCTGAAGGATGCAAGACAATCACCGGGCAAACAGGCTGGCCCTGCCTCGGCATCCTGCCTCACTTCGCCGGTGCATCGCGGCTTCCTGCCGAAGATGCCCTTGCACTTGAGGGCACGCTAGCCGCGGGTAGTGGCAGAGGCTTCCACATTTGTGTCTTCCGCCTGCCCCGTATCGCCAACTTTGACGATCTCGACCCCCTCAGGCTCCATCCCGGCGTCCGGTTGAGTTTCGTGGGCGAAGGAGAGCCGCTGCCCGCCAACTGCCGCCTCGCCATCATCCCCGGCAGCAAGTCCACCATCGCGGACCTTGCCTATTTCCGCGCCCAAGGCTGGGACATTGACCTTGCAGCCCATGTCCGGCGCGGCGGCAATGTGTTGGGCCTCTGTGGCGGCTATCAAATGCTTGGAAAGCGCATCCATGATCCCGACGGATTGGAAGGGCGGAAAGGCTCAGTGGATGGTCTCAGCCATCTCGAAGTTGAGACAACGCTGGTGGCCGACAAGACCGTGCGCGAAACCACAGCCACACATCGCAACAGCGGCGAAACCATCACCGCTTATGAAATCCATCTTGGCGAAACGGTTGGCCCTGATTGCATCCGCCCCTTTTCGACAACTGCAACCGGCCCCGATGGCGCAACGAGCCGCGATGGCCGCATGGCGGGAACGTATCTCCACGGATGCTTCACATCCGACGCGTTCCGCAATGCATATCTAAAATCCCTCGGCGCTGTGACGGGTGTATATGCATTTAACAGTTTGATTGATGGGACACTTGATGAATTGGCCTTGCACCTTGAGGCCCATCTGGATGTCGAGTGCCTTCTTTCACTTGCTGCCGCCGTGAAGAAAAGCTGAGCCATGGATATTTTCTGGAGAGCATTCCTTGCAGCACTCATAGAGCGCTTTGTCGGCTATCCAGAAAACATACAAAAAGCCATCGGCCATCCGGTGCAGTGGATGGGAGCTGCCATTGACTGGCTAGATGCAAACCTCAACACTAGGCCACATGATTTGTTCGAAGGACGCATGCGTGGTGCCGCCGCACTTCTGGTTCTCATTGGCGCTTCGGCCTTGCCTGCCTGGTTCATCGCACATCTGTTGTCGGGTTTCTCTAGCGGATGGATCATTGAAGCGGCGCTTGCTACGGCATTCCTGGCGCAAAAGTCACTGCGCGATCATGTGCGCGATGTGGAACGGGCCCTGTCATCTTCGCTCACTGCGGGAAAGGCCGCCGTCTCCAAAATCGTTGGCCGCAACACGGAAACGCTTGATGAAAGCGGTATCAGCCGCGCCGCGCTTGAGAGCCTTGCAGAGAATGCAGCCGACGGAGTTGTTGCGCCACTTTTCTGGTATCTGCTGCTCGGGCTTCCGGGCCTTGTTGCCTACAAGGCGGTGAACACCGCCGACTCGATGATCGGGCACAAGTCGGATGAACACCTGCACTTCGGGTATGCTTCGGCCCGATTCGACGATGTCCTGAACTTCATTCCAGCGCGTCTCACCGCTCTGATCTTTGCTGGTGCTGCACTCTTTGAAAATCAACAGGCGGCAAGAGCGGCGCGGTCATCGGCATGGGCCGATGCAGGCAAGCATCGCTCGCCCAATGCCGGTTGGCCGGAAGCAGCGATGGCGGGTGCTCTTGGCCTGCGCTTCG
>JAIBJH010000060.1 GCA_020029455.1 Hyphomicrobiales bacterium | reverse complement strand
CTATCGCTGCCGCCTGCGTGCCCCCGGCTTTGCGCACCTTCAGGCTATGGATTTCCTCTGCCGCGGTCACATGCTGGCCGACGTCTCTGCCGTCCTCGGTTCCATCGATATTGTGTTTGGAGAGGTGGACCGGTGAACCAAATTTCGCAGATTCCAATGCAAATCTATTTTTACGAAATCGCCAGTCTTTCTTTCCTGATGCTAGCCAGTTTTGCAGGAATGTTTCTCCCCGCGTACATGGTCTATTGGTTTCTGCGGAAGGCAAAGCTTTGGATTCGGATGAGTTCCAGCGCCGCCTGTGTGTTGATTGTGAGTATTTTGATTCCAACGGTTCTGGTAAGGCGACCATCGGAAAATATCCGGATGGAAAGCAGGCGAGCGCGGTGATTCCGCTGCTCTGGCGGGCGCAGGAACAGAACGCCGGCTGGGTGTCACGTCCTGTGCTCGAATACATCGCCGACATGCTCGGCATGGCCTATATCCGTGTGCTGGAAGTGGCGACCTTCTACACCATGTTCCAGCTTTCGCCGGTTGGCACCAGGGCCCATGTGCAGGTTTGCGGAACGACACCTTGCATGCTGCGCGGTGCCAATGATCTCATCGAAGTGTGCAAGCGCAAGATTCACGACGAGCCGCACCACCGCAATGCCGATGGCACGCTGTCGTGGGAAGAGGTGGAATGCCTCGGCGCCTGCGTGAATGCACCGATGGTGCAGGTGTGGAAGGACACTTACGAGGATCTGACGCCAGAGACGCTCGAAGAACTGATCGACGCATGGGCCGCAGACAAGAAGACAACGCCCGGCCCGCAGAACGGCCGTACCAACTCCATGGCTCTCGGCGGCGCTTCGACGCTCGCTGACAAGGCGCTCTATCGCGGCCAGCGCAGCTTCACGCGTATGGAAGCACCGCCACCTCCGCCGCCTGCATCCACAACGCCCGTTGCGGCTGTGGCACCCGTGCCGAAACCCATGAAGGCGGAGAAGGCGAAGCCCGAGCGCATACCCGATCCTCCAAAGCCTGTGCTCAAGTCGGCGCCCAAGGCCATCGATGGCAGGCCCGAGCTTCTCAAGAAGGCGATCGGCAAAGCCGACGACCTGAAGCTCGTCCGCGGTGTCGGGCCTGCGCTGGAAAAGCTTCTTAACAAGATCGGCGTCTGGCACTTTGACCAGATCGCCAATTGGTCGGCCAAGGAACTGGCCTGGATCGACGAGAAGCTGGAAGGCTTCAAGGGCCGTGCCAAGCGTGACGACTGGATCAAGCAGGCCAGGAAACTGGCTACGGAAGGCGCTGCTGGCCAGAAGCCGGGGAAGAAGTAAGCCATGCTCGCTGACAAGGACCGCATTTTCACCAATCTTTATGGTCTCCATGACTGGGGCCTTGAGGGCGCGAAGAAACGTGGGTGCTGGGTCGATACGAAGAGCTTCATCGACAAGGGCCGCGACTGGATCGTCAATGAAATGAAGGCCTCAGGTCTTCGTGGCCGTGGTGGTGCTGGCTTCCCCACAGGCCTCAAATGGTCCTTCATGCCGAAAGAGGTGAAGGACCGTCCGCATTATCTAGTGGTCAATGCCGATGAATCCGAACCCGGCACTTGCAAGGATCGCGAGATCCTCCGCCATGATCCGCACCTGCTTGTCGAAGGCTGTTTGATCGCCGGGGCCGCCATGGCGGCCAACACGGCCTACATCTATGTGCGCGGCGAATTCATCCGCGAGCGTGAGCGCCTGCAGGCTGCCGTGGACCAGGCCTATGAAGCGCGCCTCATCGGCAAGAACAACGTGCACGGATGGGATTTCGACATCGTCGTCCACCACGGTGCGGGCGCCTATATTTGTGGCGAGGAAACCGCGATGCTGGAAAGCCTCGAGGGCAAGAAAGGCCAGCCGCGCATGAAGCCGCCGTTCCCTGCGAACGTCGGCCTCTATGGCGCGCCGACGACAGTAAACAATGTGGAATCGATTGCCGTCGCCGGCACGATCCTCCGTCGTGGCGCCACCTGGTTCAATTCCATCGGCCGCTCCAACAATGTGGGCACCAAGCTCTTCTGCATCTCGGGCCATGTGAATGAACCTTGCAATGTGGAAGAGGCCATGGGCATTCCCTTCCGCGAACTGATCGACAAGCATGCTGGCGGCGTGCGTGGCGGCTGGAAGAACCTGCTTGCTGTGATCCCCGGCGGCTCTTCGGTGCGCATGGTGCCCGCCGAGCAGATCATCGACTGCCCCATGGATTTTGACTCCCTTGGCAAGCTGCGCTCCGGCCTCGGCACTGCGGCGGTCATCGTCATGGATAAGTCCACCGACCTGATCCGCGCCATTGCGCGCCTCTCTAAATTCTACATGCACGAGTCTTGCGGCCAGTGCACACCCTGCCGCGAAGGCACGGGCTGGATGTGGCGTGTGCTCACGCGCATGGCCGAAGGCCGCGCCGAAAAGCGCGAGATCGACATGCTGCTCGATGTGACAAAGCAGGTCGAGGGCCACACTATCTGCGCGCTTGGCGATGCCGCGGCCTGGCCCATCCAGGGCCTCATCGCCCATTTCCGCCATGTGATCGAAGACCGCATCGATCAGTATGCTTCCAATCCAGACCATGACGGCGCCGTGCGCCGCATCGCAGCGGAGTAGATGATGCACCTCGCAGAACTTAACATCGGCAAGTTCAAATATCCGACGAGCGATCCGCGCATGGCGGGGTTCATGGACAATCTCGACCGCGTCAATGCCATTGCCGAACGCTCTCCCGGCTTTGTCTGGCGCCTCAAGGGCGATAACAACAACGCCACCGAATTCCGCGTGGGCGATGACATGGCGGTGAACCTCTCTGTGTGGGAAGATGCCAAGTCGCTGGAAACTTACGTCTTCAAGACCGTGCATGTGCAGTTCTACAAGAACCGCGAGAAGTGGTTTGGGCTGATGGAAAAGCCGCACATGGTCTTTTGGCATGTGCCGGAAGGTCATCAGCCGACGCTTGATGAAGCCTATGCCCGGCTTCAGCACTATGAAAAGAATGGCCCCACCGAATTTGCCTTCGGCTGGGCGGAAGTGATGGACGAGGAACGCATGCGCTCCTTGCGGTGTGCCTGATGCCCAAGATCAAGATAGACGGCGTTGAAGGCGAATTCGAGAACGGCCTCACCCTCTTGCAGGCCTGCGAGATGATGGGCGCCGAGGTGCCGCGCTTCTGCTATCATGATCGCCTGTCCATCGCCGGCAATTGCCGCATGTGCCTTGTGGAGGTGAAGGGCGGCCCACCCAAGCCGCAGGCCTCCTGCGCCATGTCGGTGAATGATCTGCGCCCCGGCCCCAATGGCGAGCCGCCGGAAGTATTCACCAACACGCCGATGGTCAAGAAGGCCCGTGAGGGCGTGATGGAATTCCTGCTCATCAACCATCCGCTGGATTGCCCGATCTGCGACCAGGGCGGCGAATGCGACCTGCAGGACCAAGCCATGGCCTATGGTATCGACAAGAACCGCTATGCCGAAAACAAGCGCGCCGTCGAGGACAAGGATTTCGGTCCGCTAGTCAAGACCGAGATGACCCGCTGCATCCAATGCACCCGCTGCGTGCGCTTTACGACCGAAGTGGCAGGCGTTTCCGACATGGGCGCGACGGGCCGCGGCGAGGACATGGAGATCACCACTTATCTGGACCGACTGCTGACTTCGGAACTGCAGGGTAACGTAATCGATCTTTGCCCGGTAGGTGCACTCACCTCGAAGCCCTATGAATTCAAGGCGCGCCCCTGGGAGCTGCGCAAGACCGAAACGATCGACGTGATGGATGCACTTGGCTCCAACATCCGCGTCGATGCACGTGGCCGTGAGGTGATGCGCATTCTGCCGCGCACCCATGAGCTCATCAACGAGGAATGGATCTCCGACAAGACGCGCTTTGTCTGGGATGGCCTCAAGACCCAGCGTCTCGACCAGCCTTATGTGCGTGAGATGGGAAAGCTCCGGCCCGCCACTTGGGAAGAAGCGCTCTCTCAGGCCGCAAATAAGATCAAGTCGGCGGGTTCGAAGAAGAGCGCCATCCTGCTCGGCGATCTCGTGGCGGCGGAAGAAGCTTTCGCACTGAAAAACCTCGCCATGAAGCTCGGCATCGCCAACATCGACTGCCGTGAGCCGGGCTCGCCCCTTGGCGAACATGGTGGGCGCGCCGCCTACATCTTCAATTCCACCATCGCCGGCATCGATGAAGCCGATGCCATCATGCTCATCGGCTGCAACCCGCGCCTTGAAGCCCCGGTGCTGAATGCGCGCATCCGCAAGCGCCTCTTGAAGGGCGGCTGTATCATCGGCGTTGTCGGCGAAAAGGCAGACCTCACCTATGACTACGCTTATCTCGGTGCTGGCCCCGACAGCCTTGCGGAATTTGCCAAGCATGGCCCCGCCAAGGCGCAGCGGCCACTCTTCATCGTGGGGCAGGGCGTACTGGCCCGTCCCGATGGCGCGGCGAACCTCGCGCTTGCTGCAAAGGCTGCGGCTTCCATCGGCGTCGTTAAGGAAGGCTGGAACGGCTTCAATGTGCTGCACACGGCGGCGGGCCGCGTCGGCGCGCTTGATGTTTGCGCTCTCCCCGGAGACGATGGCCTCGACACCCAAGGCATCCTCGATGCCGCAGACGCTGGTAACCTTGACGTCGTTATCCTCGCAGGTGCCGATGAAATCGACACGTCAAAACTCGGCAAGGCGTTTGTCATCTATATTGGCACCCATGGTGATGCCGGCGCTCACCGCGCCGACGTGATCCTGCCCGCCGCTGCCTACACCGAGAAGTCCGTAACCTACGTCAACACAGAAGGCCGCCCGCAGATGACGGCGCGTGCTTCCTTCCCGCCGGGTGATGCGCGCGAAGACTGGGCCATTGTGCGCTCGCTCGCGGAAAAGCTGGGAGTTGCACCGGAATGGAACTCGCTCACTGAGCTGCGCGCCGCCATGTACAAGATCGCCCCGCAACTTGCAGAACTTGATGTGATCCACAAGGCCGATGCCGATGCACTCTCTGAGCTTGCGAAAGGCGAGGGCAGGACGCTGAAGGAGCCTTTCCGTTCGCCTGTCACGGACTTCTACCTCACCAACCCCATCGCCCGCGCTTCGCGCATTATGGGCGAATGCTCGGCCCTGAAGAATGGCCGCAGCCTTCAGGCGGCGGAGTAGACCATGGCAGAGATGGCCTGGCTCATCGGACTCATCGCGATACAGAGCGTGGCGCTGCTGGTGGCGCTGCTCATCGCCGTGTCCTTCCTCATTTATTTCGACCGCAAGGTTTGGGCCGCCGTGCAGATGCGCCGCGGACCGAATGTCGTCGGCCCCTGGGGCATCCTGCAATCCTTCGCTGATTTGCTCAAATTCGTTTTCAAGGAAGTGATCATTCCGGATAGCGCCAACAAGGGGGTCTTTGTCATCGCCCCCATGGTGACGGCCCTTCTGGCACTCGCTGCCTGGGCCGTGATCCCGCTCAATGAGGGCTGGGCCATTGCCGATATCAATGTCGGCGTCCTCTATCTCTTCGCGCTCTCTTCGCTCGGCGTCTATGGCGTCATCATGGGCGGCTGGGCTTCCAACTCGAAATATCCCTTCCTCGCAGCACTGCGTTCTGCTGCGCAGATGGTGTCCTATGAAGTCTCGATCGGCTTCGTCATCATCACCGTGCTGCTCTGTGCGGGCTCGCTCAACCTCTCGGATATTGTGGTCTCCCAGAAGACGGGTCTTGGCACCATGCTGGGCCTGCCCAATTCCTTCCTGGATTGGTACTGGCTGCCGCTTCTGCCCATGTTCGTTGTCTTCTTTGTCTCGGCGCTGGCAGAGACAAACCGCCCGCCTTTCGATCTTGTCGAGGCGGAATCGGAACTGGTGGCGGGCCATATGGTGGAATATTCCTCGACGCCATACCTGCTCTTCATGCTGGGAGAGTATGTGGCGATCACCCTGATGTGCGCCCTGACCTCGATCCTCTTCCTTGGCGGCTGGCTTCCTATCGTCGATGTGTCATGGCTCAACTGGATTCCGGGCGTTGTCTGGTTTGTCGGCAAAGTCGTCTTCGTCTTCTTCATGTTTGCTATGGTTAAGGCTATGGTGCCGCGCTACCGTTATGACCAGTTGATGCGCCTCGGCTGGAAGGTGTTCCTCCCTCTCTCGCTCTTCTGGGTGGCGCTGACCGCCGCCGTTCTCGTGACATTTGGATGGTTGCCCGCATGAAACTGTCGCAAACCGCCCGCGCGCTCTTCCTCAAGGAATTCGTTTCGGCCTTTGTCCTTGCCATGCGCTATTTCTTTGCGCCCAAGGCCACGCTCAACTATCCGCATGAGAAGGGCATCCTCTCGCCCCGTTTCCGCGGCGAACACGCGCTGCGCCGCTATCCCAATGGCGAGGAACGCTGCATTGCCTGCAAGCTCTGCGAAGCCATCTGCCCGGCCCAAGCCATTACCATCGAGGCTGGTCCCCGCCGCAATGACGGCACCCGCCGCACCACCCGCTATGACATCGACATGGTGAAATGCATCTATTGCGGCTTCTGCCAGGAAGCCTGCCCGGTTGATGCCATCGTCGAGGGACCCAACTTCGAATACGCCACCGAAACCCGCGAGGAACTGCTCTTCAACAAGGAGAAGCTTCTCGCCAACGGCGACCGCTGGGAGCGCGAAATCGCGCGTAACCTGGCGCTCGACGCGCCATATCGCTGAGGGTCACGAAGATGCTCGCAGCCACACTTTTTTTCTACCTCTTCGCAGCACTTGCGATTGCCTCCGCCGTGATGGTGATCTTGTCGCGCAATCCGGTGCATTCGGTCCTCTTCCTTATCCTCTGCTTCTTCAACGCGGCGGGGCTCTTCATTCTTATGGGGGCTGAATTCCTGGCGATGATCTTGGTCGTCGTTTATGTCGGCGCGGTCGCCGTGCTCTTCCTCTTTGTCGTGATGATGCTCGATGTGGACTTCGTGAAACTGCGCGAGGGGCTGGCGAGTTACCTTCCCGTTGGTGCCGTCATCGGGCTCATTGTGCTGGCCGAACTGGCGCTGGTCTTCGGCACCTGGTCACTGGCGCCCGAGAGCTTGAAGCCTGCAGCACCCACGCCATCGGGCCTCACCAACACGCAAGCCTTGGGCGAAATTCTCTACACCAAATATTTCTACTGGTTCCAGGCGGCAGGCATGGTGCTGCTCGTCGCCATGATCGGCGCCATCGTACTGACGCTCCGCCACAAGGAAGGCGTCAAGCGCCAGAACGTTGCGGCGCAGGTGGCGAGAACGCCTGCGACGGCCATCGAAATCCGCAAAGTCGAACCGGGGCAGGGGATTTGAACATGATTGGCCTCACGCATTATCTTACGGTTGCTGCCATCATCTTCACGATCGGCATCTTCGGCATTTTCCTCAACCGCAAGAACGTCATTATCATCATGATGTCGATTGAACTCATGCTGCTGGCGGTCAACATCAATCTCGTAGCCTTCTCCACCCAATTGCAGGATCTGGTGGGCCAGGTTTTCGCGCTTCTTGTGCTCACCGTGGCGGCAGGCGAGGCGGCCATCGGCCTTGCCATTCTCGTGACTTACTTCCGCAACCGCGGCACCATTGAAGTTGAAGACATAAACATGATGAAAGGCTGACGGAAGCACCCATGTACCAGGCCATCGTCTTCCTTCCGCTTCTGGGCGCTCTCGTCGCGGGTCTTTTCGGCACCGCGCTTTTCAAGAACTTCGGCCATGACAGGGATGTCTATGGCGATCACACGGCTCACGCTCATGTGCATGGTGATCACGATCACAGCCATGACGATCATCGCGGCCACTATCATGGCCCCATGTGGCCCATGTACCTGACGACGGGGCTCCTTTTCGTTGCTTGCCTTCTGTCATGGATCAGCTTTTTAGGCTTTCTCAATGAACCGCACCTCATCAAGATTCCGGTGCTGAAGTTCATTTCTTCCGGCGCATTGCAAGCCGATTGGGCCTTGCGCATCGACACGCTCACCGCCGTCATGCTCGTGGTGGTAACGACCGTCTCATCGCTCGTTCACATGTATTCGCTGGGCTACATGGCCCATGACGAATACCAGCCGCGCTTCTTCGCCTATCTCTCGCTTTTCACTTTCGCCATGCTCATGCTGGTGACCAGCGACAATCTCGTGCAGATGTTTTTCGGCTGGGAGGGGGTGGGTCTTGCCTCCTATCTCTTGATCGGCTTCTGGTACACAAGGCCTTCTGCCAACGCCGCTGCCATCAAAGCCTTCATCGTCAACCGCGTCGGTGATTTCGGCTTCGCACTTGGCATCTTCGGCTGCTTCTATATTTTCCAGTCGGTTGAGTTGGATGCGATCTTCGGCGGTGCCGCCGCCCAGGTGGGCAAGACCACGCCCTTTCTCTCTTGGGCGCCGGATACCATCACCATTCTTTGCCTGCTGCTCTTCATGGGCGCCATGGGCAAGTCTGCCCAATTCCTGCTGCACACCTGGCTGCCCGACGCCATGGAAGGCCCGACGCCTGTCTCCGCCTTGATCCATGCCGCCACCATGGTGACGGCTGGCGTTTTCCTCGTGGCGCGCATGTCGCCGCTCTTCGAACTCTCAGATGTGGCCCGCGATGTAGTCATCATCATCGGCGCTGTAACGGCGTTTTTTGCCGCAACCGTGGGCCTCGTGCAGAACGACATCAAGCGCGTCATTGCTTATTCGACCTGTAGCCAGCTTGGCTACATGTTCGTGGCCATGGGTGTCGGTGCATATGGCGTCGGCATGTTCCATCTCTTCACCCACGCCTTCTTCAAGGCACTACTCTTCTTGGGCGCGGGCTCGGTGATCCACGCCATGTCGGGCGAGCAGGATATGAGAAAGATGGGCGGCCTTGCCCCCCACATCCGCATGACATGGGCGCTGATGCTCATCGGCACTCTGGCGCTCACCGGCTTCCCGCTCACCGCAGGTTATTTCTCCAAGGACGCCATCATTGAGAGCGCCTTTGCCTCGCACGCGGGTCCCCACATGTTCGCCTTTGCGCTGCTGGTCATCGCTGCCTTCTGCACCTCATTCTATTCCTGGCGTCTTGCCTTTATGACCTTCAATGGAAGCCCACGCGCCGATCAGCACACCATGGAGCATGTCCATGAAAGTGGGCAGGTGATGCTGGTGCCGCTCTATGTGCTGGCCCTTGGCGCGCTGATCGCCGGCTATGTCTTCGCGCCATACTTCATCGGCCATGCCGAGAAAGAATTCTGGGGCGAGTCCATCTTCCGTGGAGCTGAAAATCACATCGTCCATGAGATGCATGACGTGCCGGCCTGGGTAAAATATTCGCCCTTCGTGGCCATGGCGCTGGGTTTTCTAGTGGCGGTCATGTTTTATCTCCGGGGCACCACAGTTCCGGCCGTCAAGTGGGGTGTTATCGCAGCCGCAGCCTTCGCCACTAGTTACGTGGGAATTGCGACATCTTTTGACCCGCTTTCCGTTCTTGCAACAGTTGCGGTGTTTGTGCCTGTAATCTTTGTTGTATTCGCCAATCGAGACGGCGGCCTGCCCGCAAAACTCGCCGCCATGCACTGGCCCATCTATCAGTTCCTGCTCAACAAGTGGTATTTCGACGAGCTCTATGACTTCGCGCTGGTCAATCCCGCCAAATCGCTGGGCCGCTTCCTGTGGAAGAAAGGCGATGGCGCGGTGATTGATGGCTTTGGCCCGGATGGTGTTTCTGCGCGCATCGGTGACCTCACGGCACAAACTGTCAAGCTGCAGACGGGCTATGTCTATCACTATGCCTTCGCCATGCTGATCGGAGTTGCCGCCCTGGTTTCCTGGTTCTCATTCGGAGGAGGGCACTGATGTCTCAGATGTCTTGGCCCTTGCTCTCGCTCGTCACTTTCCTGCCGCTTGTCGGCGTCTTGTTCATTCTTTTTGCGAAGGGTGAAGATGAAGCCGCTGACCGCTATGCCCGCTATGCGGCGCTGTGGACGACGATCGGCACGTTCCTCCTCTCTCTCCTGATCCCACTCAACTTCAACAGCGCGGAACCTGGCTTCCAGCTTGTTGAAGCCCATGACTGGATGGGCGGTCTTGCGCACTACCGCATGGGGATCGACGGCATATCGATGCCGCTTCTCCTGCTCACCACCTTCCTGATGCCGATCTGCATCCTCGCGTCCTGGTATGTGACCAAGCGCGTACGCGAATACATGATCGCCTTCCTGGTGCTGGAAACGCTGATGATTGGTGTTTTCTGCGCGCTCGACCTCGTGCTCTTCTACGTCTTCTTCGAGGCGGGCCTCATCCCGATGTTTCTCATCATCGGCATCTGGGGCGGGCAGCGCCGCGTCTATGCCTCATTCAAGTTCTTCCTCTACACGCTGCTCGGCTCGGTCCTGATGCTGCTCGCCATCATCGCCATGTACTGGCATGCTGAGACGACGGATATCGCGACCCTCGTCGCCAACCCGACCGCTTTCCCGGCCGACATGCAGAAGTGGTTGTGGCTCGCCTTCTTTGCTTCCTTCGCCGTGAAGATGCCCATGTGGCCGGTCCACACCTGGCTCCCCGATGCTCACGTCGAAGCGCCCACTGCGGGCTCCGTCATTCTCGCCGCCATCCTCCTCAAGATGGGCGGCTACGGGTTCCTCCGCTTCTCGCTGCCCATGTTCCCGGATGCCAGCCTCTATTTCCAGAATTTCATCTATGTGCTCTCGGTCATCGCCATCGTTTACACTTCGCTGGTGGCGCTGATGCAGGAGGACATCAAGAAACTCATCGCTTACTCCTCGGTCGCCCACATGGGTTTCGTCACGATGGGCATCTTCTCCATGACGCGCCAAGGCATTGACGGCGCCATGTTCCAGATGGTGAGCCATGGCCTTGTCTCCGGCGCGCTCTTCCTCAGTGTTGGCGTGATTTATGACCGCATGCACACGAGAGAGATTGCTGCCTATGGCGGGCTTGTGCACCGCATGCCCATCTATGCTGCCGTCTTCATGCTCTTCACCATGGCCAATGTGGGCCTTCCCGGCACTTCCGGGTTCGTCGGCGAGTTCATGACATTGCTCGGCACCTTCCAACAGAATTCCTGGGTCGCTTTCTTTGCAACCACCGGCGTCATTCTCTCTGCTGGCTATGCACTCTGGCTTTATGCCCGTGTCATCTTCGGCAAGCTGGAAAAGCCAGAGCTTGGCTGGATGCCGGACATGACGCGCCGTGAATTCGCTGTCATGGCCCCACTCGTCTTGCTGACAGTTTTCTTTGGTGTTTATCCCGCGCCTATTCTCGACACTGTAGGCGCCTCGGTTGAAAACCTCATGAAGTCCCTGCAATTTGCCGCGCAGCATCTGCCCGATATTGCGCCAGCCATCGCCATGAAGTGATCCCCATGTCTCTCCTGCAATCCATAGACGCATTAGCGGCGCTACCTGAGATGAAGCTGGCAGTCCTCGCCATGGTCCTTCTCATGGTGGGCGTTTTCGTGAAGCGCGATTCTTTCAGGCTGGTGAGCGTGCTCTCTATCGTTTCCCTCATGGCCGTTGCCATGCTGGTGCTGGCGGCGAGCACCGGCAAGGTCACCGCCTTCGGCGGTGCCTTCATTGTCGATGACTTTGCGCGGCTCTTGAAATTCATCGCTATTGTCGCGGCCATCCTCGCGATCTTGCTCTCCATGAAATTCCTCGAAACCACGCGAATGGCGCGTTTCGAGTATCCGATCCTCATCATGCTCGCCGTGCTTGGCATGATGATGATGATCTCGGCGAACGACCTCGTCTCGCTCTACATGGGCCTTGAGCTGCAGTCGCTGGCGCTCTATGTGGTCGCCGCTATCAACCGCGACGACGCCAAATCATCGGAAGCGGGCCTCAAGTACTTTGTCCTCGGCGCGCTTTCCTCCGGCATGCTGCTCTATGGCGCGTCGCTGGTCTACGGCTTCACTGGAACCACCACGTTTCCTGGCATCGCGGAAGCGCTTCAGGCGCACGGCGCGGGCCTCGGCATTGTCTTTGGCCTGGTTTTCATCCTGGCGGGCCTTGCCTTCAAGGTCTCGGCAGTGCCCTTCCACATGTGGACACCTGACGTCTATGAAGGCGCGCCCACGCCTGTCACCGCCTTCTTCGCCTCGGCTCCAAAGGTTGCCGCCATGGCTCTGTTCATCCGCGTTGTCGTGGGGCCCTTCGCTTCGGCCGTTCAGGATTGGCAGCAAATCCTGGTAGTCATTTCTGCACTCTCCATGGCGCTGGGCGCCATCGCCGCTATCGGCCAGACCAATATCAAGCGCCTGTTGGCTTACTCCTCCATCGGTCAC